>CAKUPI010000013.1 GCA_934675045.1 uncultured Eubacteriales bacterium | reverse complement strand
GTTTTTCATGGCATTGGCCTCGGCGCGCGCCTGATTCAGCAGCTCCTCGCTGCGGACAGATGCGCGTTCGTTGGCGGTGCGTACGATGTTGTCCGCCTCTTCGTAAGCGCCCTTCAGGCGTTCTTCATATTCAGTCTGCATAGCCTGGGCACTGGTTTTAGCCTCTTCCGCCTCTTGAAAGGTGGATTCCACCTCGTCGGCTCGCTTGTCCAGAATCGCCTGCACCGGTTTAAACAAAAAATGCTTGAGTGCCGCAGCCAAGATAAACAGGTTGGCAATCGTAGCGATAAAAGTCCAGGGCATCACCGTGACCAGCGACTGGAATTTTTCCATTGGATCTTCCCCTTTCGGTCAGGATACCTGCCAATACACGGTTTAGAGCATATTGGTAAAGATACCGGGTGCAACAAAAATGAGAAGCAGGCCGGTGACAAAGCCGTAGATGCCGGTCGTCTCGGCAATCGCACAGCCCAGCAGCATGGTCGAGGTAACCTGCCCCTTGCACTCGGGCTGACGGCCAATGGCTTCACAAGCTTTACCGACGGCATAGCCTTCACCGATACCGGGCCCGATACCGGCGATCAGCGCGAGACCGGCGCCAATGGCACAGCCAGCCAGAACAATAGCTTTTTCCATCATGAGAATTCCTCCTAAGAATCGATATTGATAAATTACGTTCTCAACGTCCCTGTAAGCGCAGGCCATCCGGCCTGTTTACCCTTCTTCTGTCTCTGCCGCATTGGCAATGTACAGCATGGTCAGCATGCAGAAAATGAAGGCCTGCATGCCGCTGGAAAACAGGTCGAAATAGACCGACAGGAAAGCCGGTATACCGACCTGCAAAATCGGAATGGAGCCCAAAATCGCGCCGAGCGCTCCCGGCAGCCACCCAAAGAGGGCGTGCGACGCCGCGGCCAGCGCCGCGTAGACCAGCGCGGTGATGACGCTGCCCGAGATAATGTTGCCGAAGTGACGGAAGGCCATGGAAATCGGCGTAGCCAGCTCGCTGAGGATATTGAAGGGAGTCAGCACAAAAATGGGCTGCGTAAACCCTTTCAGATAGCCGCCGATGCCCGATGTTTTGATTTTGGTGGCGGTAATCATGACAAATACGACAAGGGCCCATGCCAATTCGGTGGACAGATCGCTGGTCGCCGGGTAGGCGCCTATCAGGCTGGACAGGCTGCACAGCAGCGACATGCTGAAAATGGCCGAGACAAACGGGATCATGTTGCTGAACTTTTCGCCCATGTTGCCGACGACGAATTTCTGCGCCGCCTGCACCAGAAACTCGGCCACAATCTGCTTTTTGCCCGTCGGCCGCACCTTCAAATCCCACGTCAGCCAGATGCACACACCGATAATCAGCGCCATGACGCACCACGCGTTGACCATGGTCGCCGTGATGGGAATGCCGCCCAAAATGGGAATCTCACAAAAAATACGGGCGCCGTGAATATCTACATTCATTTCTTTACTTCTTCACTCCCCTCCTGCTTTGTCTGATCCTCGGTATTGTCAGCAGAGGGATCGGCGATTTTAAAAAGATGCATCAGGTGAATGGTCAGCCGTGGAAAGAAAAAAGGCAGTAAAACTGCCATCCAGTAAAAGCACGGCAGCGCCATTCCCAAAATGCCGACGGCCAACATCAAAAGAGTGCGCAGGATGTACGAAAGCTGCACCTTTGTCTTGGCCTGCTCGTGTGTGGACTCGGTGCCTTTTTGAATGGTATAGGCCATCAGGAAAAAATTCAGAATGGCATAACCGGTTCCCAGCAATGCGCCCCATAAAACCGTCCAGTCAAAGCGTCCGCACGCCGCAAAAATCCCTACCATGACGGCGGATAGGGCGACGGTTCCCACCGCAATGCGGCCGGTTTCCTTTTTAACTACCGGATTAACGCTCATTTTTATCCCTCCTGTCCTTTGGTTGCGTTCCTCTTTCATCGTCCGAACTGCGCAAAGCCTTTTTTTCGACCATTTTAAAGAAGCTCCACAGGTTCATAAGCCCGCTTACCAATCCAATCAAAAGCCCTGCCAGCATCAGCCAGCTGCCCATGCCAAAGCGTGCCTGCAGCCAGTGGGCGGCCAGCAGACACAAAATAATCGGAGTAGCCAGTGAAAGCCCGACCTGCGTCAGGTAGGAGATGCCGCGCAGAACTTCAAACATTCCGTTCTTTTTCATCGGTGTTCTCCGTTCGTGATACCCTTTGCATATGCCCGGCAAAGCTGCGCGCCGCAGCGCCGGGTTCTTTGTAACACTAATTCATTAATGTTAAAATATTAATGAATACAATTTTTATCTACTATACCACAGCTGAAAAAAAATAGCAAGCGCCCCTTCCTCCTTCCCGCCGCGCCGGCCATCTCGTATATGCCAGCTCAAGAAAAAAGAATCCGAACCCATCCCCGACTGGGAAGATTTGGTTCGGATTGTCTTGGTTTGGTACGGGTAGTGGGGGTCGAACCCACACGCCTTGCGGCACAGGAACCTAAATCCTGCGCGTCTGCCAATTCCGCCATACCCGCAGATACAAGCGGCAGGGATTTCTGCCGCTATTTTGTTGTCCTCTGATTTTTACACGGCGAGGAACCGAGGCGGAGCGTTGCGCTTGACCCGCATCTATAAAAACAGGATGGCCCTGCTTTTACCCGAGATGACATCGCCTAAACCCTGCACGTCTGCCCATTCCGCACCATCGGCATAGACAGTTTGCATTATAGCATAACGCAAAATACCCGTCAACGGATCGCCCGCCTGCTGCAAACCTACATCGCCCGCCTGCTGCGGGCCGGTTGAATATTGTCAAGTCGCGTGATACAATCAAGGCATGTGCCGGACAAAAGGCAAAAAACGGAGGAAAAAGTAACGGGGGGAAAGGCTATGGAGATCCTGCACGTGCCCTGAAAAATCTTGCTAAGCTCTGTATTTGCGCCAGTATCTTCTGCGGCAGGGCGGTTTCTCGCAAACCTGCCGCTTCGGCAATCCATCGACTGTACCGTTCCTGTTTGAACGGAATGAAAAATTGAGATAGCGGAGGCATAGTAAGATGCGGAAAATGGTACGATATGGACGGAGAACTTGCAGTTTTATGTTGACGCTTGCACTGCTTGCGGCTGCGCTGGGCGGAGTCGGCTCTGTAAAGGCAGCCGGGGGATTTTCACCGCAATGGCCTTTGGCAAACGCGTATCACATCAACGCTTTGGACCATTACAGCGGCGGCACTCAGCACAACGGCATTGACATTCCTGTCGGAAGAGGCACGGCTGTATATGCCGTCGAGGATGGCGTTGTTTCCCAGATATGCAACGAATGTACGCACGACAGCAACCCCAACGACAAATGCGGCGATACCTGGGGAAACTTTGTCCTCATCAAGCACACCGCAGGCGGACGGACATATTATTCGAGATATGCGCATTTGACGCATGACTCCATCGACGTCAGCGTCGGACAGTGGGTTTCGGCGGGACAGCAGATTGCAAAGACCGGAAGCTCCGGCGCCTCCACGGGGCCGCACCTGCATCTGGAGCTTTATGAGGGCAGCAGGACAAGGGACAAGGCCTGCCGATCCTTTCAATATTATCAGGACAACCGCTCTGTTTACGAAAAGCTCACCTTCTCGTCTCATGTGCCAAACTCCAGCGTGCACTTCGGCGCGTGGGTCGGCGCCAACTACTCCCTGCAAAACGGCGTATACGCCTACTCCGGCGGCGGCGTGACTTCTCCTACAGCCGAGCCGAAGCTGATTTCAAAAGGCTACAACATGACGGTGGATGTCGGCGCGGGCAGCACGCTGCTGTTCTCCTCCACCGTGTCTACGGCCAGCCAATATAAAATCAAGTCCATTCCCAACGGCACCGAGGTTTATGTTTTCGGCGTCACCACGGAGCAGTATGAAGGCC
Source organism: uncultured Eubacteriales bacterium (assembly GCA_934675045.1). GTDB lineage: Bacteria > Bacillota > Clostridia > Oscillospirales > Butyricicoccaceae > Ventrousia. Next base: position 11,578 of record CAKUPI010000013.1, on the reverse strand, counting down.
GTACATGGGCGAAAATCCGGCTGGACGGCACGGTGGGCTGGGTCAACTACGCTTGGCTGAAAGACGTTCCGCCGCAGAAATACGATACGCCGTCCGTTTGGCTTGCATACGATTCCGTTACGCTCGCGCTACCCGGAAACAGTGACTTTTATATTCCTTACGGCTACTCCGGAAACACAGACCTCGGCTATTTCCTCTCGATGGGGTGCTCAGGAGACTGCTGCATCGATTTTTCGTGGGCGGACAATGAGCAAATCCGGGTGCGCGGCAATGCCGTGGGGCGCGCTGTGCTGATTTTGTCCATTATCGAAAATAAAACGGGACGTGTTCTCGACACCGCCGAATGCAGCATCACCGTAACCGGCCCCGATCATGCCGTGCAGTATCTCGCGTTCAGCCCCGACACGCTCCGCTTGAAGGTCGGGGAGAAAGGCGTGCTCAATCTGGAGGCCGAGCCGATGGAGGCCGTCAGCACGGCGGAAATCCGCTGCGACAACCCTGCCGTTGCCTCTTATAGCGGCGGTTTTCTGGTGACGGCGAATGCGCCCGGAACGGCGACCGTCTCTGCCACCGTCGGCGGAAAAACCGCGTACTGCACCATTCTGGTCGAAGGAAATGACGCCATCACGGTCAAAGACAGCAGGCATGGCCGCGTGACCGCCAGCCACAAGACGGCCTCTGCCGGCACCTCCGTCACCCTGACGGTAGCTCCCGACCTGGGCTGGACGCTGGATGCACTCACCGTGCGCGGCGCCGACGGCCGGGACATCGGCCTGAACGTCGTCCAAAGCGGCGAGCGGTACACCTTCAGGATGCCCTCCGGCAAGGTCACGGTAGAGGCCGTCTTTGCGGAGCTTGCCGCCCAGTGCTGCTTTACGGACGTTCCCGCCGGCTCCTATTACCGCGATGCGGTGCTGTGGGCCGCAGCCGCCGGCGTCACCGGCGGCACCAGCGCGACGACCTTCGAGCCCGACGGCCGCTGCACCCGCGCACAGGCGGTCACCTTCCTGTGGCGCGCAGCCGGCTCTCCGTCTCCCCGCGCCGCCGTTATGCCCTTTGCCGATGTTCCCGCCGGAAGCTACTATTATGACGCCGTCCTGTGGGCCATGGAGCAGGGCGTCACAAGAGGCACGAGCGATACGGCCTTCACCCCCGGCGACAACTGCTCCCGCGCGCAGATCGTCACCTTCCTCTACCGTGCCAAGGGAAGCCCGGCAGCCGGCGGCTATGCGGCGTTTGACGATGTGGCGCCCGGCGCCTACTATGCAAAGGCCGTCAGCTGGGCGGCGCAGAACGGCATCACCGGCGGCATCGGCGGCGGGCGGTTCGGGTCCGATGACCACTGCACCCGCGGCCAGATCGTGACCTTCCTGTACCGGAGCGACAGCAACTGAGCGCGGCCAAACCGCATGCCGCGCTTTCGCGCGGGGATAACAGCCGGAAGGATGTGAGTTTCGCTTGACCGTTCTTGAGCATCGGGGCTTTTTGGAGGTTCGGGACGCCGGTGTCTTTTCGCCGCAGCACACGTTTGAATGCGGGCAATGCTTCCGCTTTACTCCCCACCCGCGCGGCGGCTACCACGGAGTGGCCTTCGGCCATCCGCTGCGGCTGTGGTGCGAAGGCTCTTCCCTTTTCCTCGAAACGCCGCGCCGGGCCTTTGAGCAGATCTGGCTGCGGTACCTCGATTTGGAGCGGGATTACGGCGGCATTGAGCGGCTGCTGTGCGGCGACCCCCTTTTGCGTCAGGCCGTCGGCTTCGGGCGCGGCCTGCATGTGCTGGCGCAGGACCCGTGGGAAACGCTGTGCTCTTTTATTCTTTCGCAGTGCTGCAACATTCCCCGAATCCGCGCCATGATCGACACGCTGTGCCGTTTGTTCGGCACGGAAATTGCCGGGCCGGACGGCCCGCTGTTCGCCTTTCCCACGGCAGCGCGGCTGGCGTACTGCACCGCAGAGGACCTTGCGCCCGTCCGCGCGGGGTACCGCACCGCCTATCTGCTGGCCGCCGCGCGTGAGGTGGCCGGCGGCCTTGACCTCGGCGCGCTGTCCGCGCTTCCGACCGACGCCGCCCGGCAGCGGCTGATGGAGCTGAGCGGCGTCGGGCGCAAAGTCGCCGACTGCGTGCTGCTTTTCGGCCTGCAAAAGCTCGACGCTTTTCCCGTCGACACCTGGATGAAAAAGGCTTCTTCTCTGTGGGAACAGGGCTTTCCCACGCACCTTTTTGGCGAAACTGCCGGAATCGCACAGCAATATATCTTCTATTATGTCAGAAATCAAAAATCGGGAAAGACCGCCCGGAAATGATTGCGTTTGCCGCGTATCCGGTGATATAATGTAAGGTAAAATATACAAAAATGTCTGCTGTTTGAAAGGTTAACGGAGGGATTTGATGGTTAACGCAAATTTTGATGAAAAGTTCGGCAAAAAAGGCATCACCTTTGACGATGTGCTGCTGATTCCCGCAGAAAGCGACGTCACGCCGGACAAAATCCGGCTCGGAACCCGTCTTTCGCGCAATATCCGGCTCAACATACCCCTGATCAGCGCCGCGATGGACACCGTCACCGAAACCCGCATGGCCATTGCCATCGCCCGTGAAGGCGGCATCGGCGTCATTCACAAAAGCATGTCGATTGAAGCGCAGGCCGAAAGCGTAGACCGCGTCAAGCGCTCGGAAAACGGCGTTATCAACAGCCCCTTTTACCTCTCTCCACAGCACACCCTGCGCGACGCCGACGAGCTGATGGGCAAGTACAGAATCTCGGGCGTCCCCATTTGTCAGGACGGCAAGCTGGTCGGTATTCTGACCAACCGCGACCTCAAGTTTGAAGAGGACTTCAGCCGCCTGTGCGGCGAGGTGATGACCAGCAAAAACCTCATCACCGCCCCTGTCGGCACCACGCTGGCCGAAGCCAAAAAGATTCTGGCCAAGCACAAAATCGAAAAGCTGCCCCTTGTTGACGAGCATTTTGCCCTCAAGGGCCTTATCACCATCAAAGACATCGAAAAGGCCGTCAAGTACCCCAACACCGCGCGCGATGCGCAGGGCCGTCTGCTGTGCGCCGCCGCCATCGGCATCACGGGCGACGTTCTTGAGCGCGCCGCCGCGCTCATCGAAGCCGGCGTCGACGCGCTGGTGCTCGATTCGGCCCACGGCCACTCCAAAAACATCATGGACTGCCAGAAAAAGGTCAATGCGCACTACCCCGAAACCCCGGTCATCGCCGGCAACATCGCTACCGCCGAGGCGGCCAAGGCCCTGATCGACGCCGGCGCCGACACCATCAAAGTGGGCATCGGCCCCGGCTCCATCTGCACCACCCGCGTCGTCTCCGGCATCGGCGTTCCGCAGATCACCGCGGTGTATGACGCCGCCTGCGAGGCGCAGAAGCACAACATTCCCGTCATTGCGGACGGCGGCGTCAAGTATTCGGGCGACATCGTCAAGGCCATTGCCGCCGGCGCCGACGTCGTCATGCTCGGCTCCCTTCTGGCCGGCTGCGAGGAAAGCCCGGGCGAAACCGAAATTTATCAGGGCCGCCAGTTCAAGGTCTACCGCGGCATGGGCTCTCTCGCCGCCATGAACAAAGGCTCGGGCGACCGCTACTTCCAGTCCGGCAGCACCAAGTTTGTCCCCGAGGGCGTCGAGGGCCGCGTTCCCTACAAGGGAAGCGTCAGCGACACCATTTACCAGCTGATGGGCGGTCTGCGCTCCGGCATGGGCTACTGCGGCACCGTCGACATCCCCACCCTGCAGCAGCACGGCCGGTTTGTCACCATCACCGGCGCCGGTCTGAAAGAGAGCCATCCCCACGACATTTACATCACCAAGGAAGCGCCCAACTATTCGTTTAATCCGCAGGTATAAGCCATGCGTAAATACCGCTGCGTTCTGTTCGACCTGGACGGCACCTTGTCCGATCCCAGCGAGGGGATTTTCCGCTGCTTTCGGCTGGGGCTGCAAAGCGTCGGCCTGAACGAGCCCGACGACGAGCGCCTGCGCGCCGTCATCGGTCCCCCGCTCTACCATTCCTATACGCAGATGTACGGCCTGAGCCACGAAAAGGCCGAGGCGGCCATCGCCGCCTACCGCGCCGACTACGCCGTTCTCGGGTACCGGCAAAACCACCTGTACGACGGGGTTCCCGCCATGCTGCGCGCCCTGCACGACGCCGGTTTTTTCGTGATGATGGCCACCTCCAAGCCGGAAGGGCCGACCATGAGCATTGTCCGCCACTTCGGTCTGGAGCCGTACTTTGATTTTGTCGCCGCCGCCTCGATGGACCTCAGCCGCAGCGAAAAAGCCAAGGTCATCGAGTACGCCCTGCAAAACGCGCCGGGTATTCCCCGCGAGCAGATGATCATGGTGGGCGACCGCCAATACGATCTGCTGGGCGCGCAGGCGCACGGTCTCGACGGCGTCGGTGTTTTGTACGGATATGGCTCCCGGCAGGAGCTTGAAAGCTGCCCACACGTATTTTTGGCCGCGACACCGCAGGAGCTTTGCGAGTTTCTGCTGTGCTGCCCGCGAGAAAAGGAGTGATTCTTGTGAACTTCTCAGTGACCGAGCTGCGCGCCTTTGCCCGCTCTTCCCATTGGGACAACGCGCCGCAAAGCGATCAGGACAAGGAAATCCCCGCGCCCCCCATTTTCCCGCTCTGCCCGGACGGGGCCAAGCTTATCCCTCTCCCCTCTCCCGGCGCCTGTCCGACGGCAGGCCATGACCTGCTCCGCGTCATACGCGATCGTCAAAGCTGCCGGGCCTATCAGCCCAAATCGCTGACGCTGGCCGAGCTTTCTTTCCTGCTCTACTGCACGCAGGGCTATAAGGGTATGCGGCCTCATTCCTCCGTCGCCGCGCTGCGCACCGTGCCTTCGGCCGGAGCCCGGCACCCGCTCGACACCTATCTGGCGGTTTTGTCCGTGGACGGCTTGGAGCCCGGCCTGTACCGCTATCAGCCGCTCGAACACCAGCTCTGGTTCATCCGGCCGGCCGGCCCCTCCCTGTCTGACGAGGTTGTCGGCGCCTGCCGCGGGCAGCTCTTTGCCGGAAAAAGCGCCGTCACCTTCTTCTGGGCGGCCGACATGTACCGCTGCGAATGGCGCTACACCACGCACGCGTACAAGCTGGTGCTGCTTGACGCCGGGCACGTTTGCCAAAACCTTTATCTGGCCTGCGGCGAAATCGGCTGCGGGTGCTGCGCCATCGCCGCCTACGATCAGGAAAAATCCGATGCCCTCTTCGGCTTAAACGGCGACAACAACTTTATCCTTTACGCCGCGCCTGTCGGCAAAATGTAAAAAACTCCCGCAGCGCACAACAAAAAGTAAAACCTCCTGTTGCTCTGGTAATGCGGTCGCCAAACCTTTACCAGTATACCGCAATAGGAGGTTTTTCTCATGCTAAAGCTTTTTTCTTCCCCGGCAAAGCGAAGGGTTATTTTCCACGCCTGAATACAAGCAAGGCCGCCGGAGTAGAGACTCCGGCGGCCTGCCGCGGATTCAATGCTTCTTAGTTCCAGGACCAGTTGTAAACGAAATAGGGTCTGGCCGAGTCGGGGTGCACGACGCAGTTGAGGTCCTTGTTCCAGGCGAACATCAGGTTCTTGTGGAAAAGGGGAATGTCAACAGCATCGTCGGTGACGGTGTGAATGATCTCGCCGTACATTTCCAGGCGCTTGTCCGAATCGGTCTCACCCTGCGCGGCGGCGAACAGCTCGTCGACGCGGGGATTGTTGTATCGGGCATAGTTGCCGGAGCCGACGCCGGTGCTGGCATACTGACGGGACGCGTAGGCAAAGTCGGTCGAGAAGCTCTGGCCGTTGGCACACATATCATAGTTGCTGGCAACCGCTTCGGCGACCATGGCAGTCAGGTCCATGCCGACCAGTTCGATGGTACAGCCAAGCTCCATAACGCTCGACTGGAATACAACGGCGCACTTGTCGAAGTACAGGCCTGCGATGGTGTACATGGTGCCCAGATTCACGCCGTTGGGATAGCCGGCCTCGGCCAGCAGCTCTTTGGCCTTCTCGATGTCGTACGGATACGTGACAGCATCCTCATAGTTGACGCCAAAGCAGAGCTCGTTGCCCTGCAGCCAAGCGGGTGTAGCGTAGCCCTCGAAGGCGACCTGGCACATGGTGTCGCGGTCGGTGGCATAGTTCAGTGCCTTTCGAACCAGCTTGCTGTCAAACGGCTTGCGCTCGTGGTTCATATAGAAGTTGGCGGTGTGCTTGGTGGGGATGGCGGCAAAGCCGTACAGGTCGGGCTGCGCCGAGATTTCGAGGTACTGACTGGCCGGGCACATGATGAAATCGACCTCGCCGGTCATGTACGAAACGGCGGCGGTGGTGTCGTCGGTGATAATGCTGAAGGTGATGTTTTTGATGGGCGCTTCACCCCGCCAGTAGTCCTCAAAGGCCGTCATGTGGCAGACACTGTTGAGGTCGACGTCAACCAGCTTGTACGGGCCGGTGCCGTTGCAGTTGGTGTCCAGATTGCCGTCATGCTCTTTGTAATAGGCCTCGCTGACAATGTAGATATTGGAAATAAAGGACATGAGCGGGGCAAACGGGGTTTCCATTTTGCAGACGACGGTGGTGTCATCGGTCGCGGTGGCTTCAATAAAGGAGCCCAGATGGCTGCGGACGGGCACGGATTCTTTGGCGGTGTTGAGCGTAAAGGCGACGTCAGAGGCCTTCAGCTCATCGCCGTTGTGAAACTTGACGCCCTCGCGGACATGGATGGTGATCTCCTTGCCGTCGTCGCTGATGTCCCAGCTTTCGGCCAGCACGGGAGTGATTTCGCCCTCGTCGTTGACCCAGGTCAGGGACTCGTACATCTGATTCATTTCAAAGAACTCGGCATACAGACCGGACTTGAAGGGGTCAAAGGTGCCCCAGGTCGACTCGACACGAATCACGACGTCGTCGCGGGTGCTGCCGCCGCCGTTGTTCGAAGCGCCCCGCCCCTGTGTTCCGCCGCCCTGATTGGTACCGCCCGTGGTCGTGCCGGAGCACGCGGCCAGACAGACCGCCACCATCGCAAGTGCGAGCAGCAATGCCAGTTTCTTTTTCATGCTTTTTCCTCCTGTTTTCAACTTAATTTATAATGTGTTTATAAATCTCTGTTTATCGGCAGGGAAAGAAAATGCGGAGTGTGTAAATCATCATTTTAATTTAATAACTATTTAACTTTGAAACTCATTATATCGTTCTGTTTCAGCTTCTGTCAATCGGACATATATGCTCAATTTGTGCATTTATTTTTGTGCGCTATATCTCATATGGCATATTCTCGCTCTCATTTATTCAGAAATGCTTCCGATTCTTTGTGTTTTTGCTCCTTTCACTCTTTAAAAATTATTTTAAATCGCCAAGTGGTATTTTTAATATTTTTTAACAATTTCGACAATTGTACCCGTTTTCTCAGGCAATATTGACATTTATCGGCTCTTTTGCGCCGATTGTGCCGCATTTATTGAATGATTCATCAAAAAACGGCCAAATCATCCGCCTGTCTGCACCCTCTTTCCGCGTCCCCGGCCGAGGGGGCGGCACCGGGCGCCTTTTTTCCTTTGCCGCCTGTTGTGACATGAGCACAAAAGGGCGCCGATTTCTTATTCTGCCGTCCCATTGAAAAGGGCGGAAAACTGCGTAAAATTGCAGGTATCAAAGGAAATCAAAAGGAGTGTCGAGCATGGGAACCAGAAAAAATATCAATCTGTGGAAAGCGCTGCAAAAGGTGCCCGCGGGCACCATGTTCGTGCCGCTGATCATCGGCGCCATCATCACAACGGTCTGTCAGGGATTCTTCCGATTTGACCTGTGGGGCACGCTGGGCAACCCGATGAAGGATATGTTTTCTTCCTCCGGCCAGATGCTCATCATCGGTCTGATGCTGTTCTGCACCGGCACGCAGCTCAAGATGTCGGATATGAAGGACGCGCTGCACCGCGGCGTGCTGCTGATTCTGGTGCGGCTGGGCGTTGCGTATGCGCTGTGTGCGCTGTTTTATGCCGCCTTTGGCTATGATGGCATTCTCGGCGTTTCCTTCCTTGCCTTCGCCTGCGCGGTGACCAGTGCCAACGCGGCGCTGTACATGGGCATCATTTCCCCCTTTGGCGACAAGGCGGACAAGGCGAGCTTCGGCATCATGCTGATCTGCTCGATGCCGCTGCTGCCGCTGCTCTTCCTCGGCTTTTACGGCGAGTCCGGCTTTGGCGAGGCGCAGGTCATGCAAATCATTTCGCTGATCATTCCGTTTGTCCTTGGCATGGTGCTTGGCAATCTCGATGAGGATATCCGCAAGGTGTTTGCGGGCGGCAACGCCATCATTCTCCCCTTCCTCGGTTTTGAGTTCGGTTCGACCATCAATCTGATCGAGGCGTTCAAGATGATCCCGCAGGGACTGCTGCTGAGCGTTGTTTACTTCATCGTGGTCATTACGCCTTCGTATATCTTTGAACGCACCGTTCTGCACCGTCCGGGGTACGCCTCTGTGGCGAGCGGATCGCTGGCTGGCGTGGCGCTGGTCATCCCCTCGATGGCCGCAGCGTCCAATACGGCGTTTGAGCCGTACGTCACCTCTGCGGTGGCCGTGCTGGCCTTTGTTCTGGCCGTGACCAATATCCTCTGCCCGTTTATGGTGAAGTTCATCCTCACCAGACACCCGGCCGACGGGCAGCCCAAGGCAAGCGGCACGCCCAAACAGGCGGCTGCAAAGTAACGACACAATCTCACTCATAAGCAAACAGAAAGGAAGCCTGCAAAATGAAAACTTTGATTCAAGCGTCCACTTTGAACGCATTGATGCTCGGCAATTTTGACAAAACGGTCAGCGTGAAGGACTTTCTGCAACATGCCGACACCGGCATCGGCACCTACGCGGGGCTGGACGGCGAGGCCATTTTTGAAAACGGCGTGGCCTACAAGGCAACGGCGGACGGCAAGGTCGTCATCATGAAGCCGGAGGACGGCGTGGCCTTCGGCACGGTCATGGCCTTTGACGAGAAGGCTCCGGAGATGGAGCTGAGGGACATCGGCGACATCGAAGCGCTCAAGCAGGCGCTCGAGCCGTATGTGAAGGACAACCGGAATGTCTTTTACCTGATCAAGGCCAGCGGCGTTTTCAGAACCATGCACACGCGCAGCTGTTTTGCCAGCCAAAAGCCGTACCCGACCCTCTCCGAGGTGGCGAAGAACCAGCGCGAGTTCCACTTTGAAAATACCGAAGGACATGTGATAGCCGTCTGGTGTCCGCAGTACGTCAACGGCATCAACCTTCCGGGCTGGCACTTCCACTACTTAAGCTGCGACAAGACGCAGGGCGGCCACATTCTCGGCCTGTCGGCCGATCGCCTGTGCGTGAAGATCAACCGGATCGAGCGATTTGACCTGACGCTGCCGCAGAACCCCGAGTTTGCGCAGCGCAATCTGTGCGAGGACCTAAGCGCCAAGACCGCCGCAGTCGAGGGCATAAAAAAATAAACACCGCGCCGCGAACACCGCGCGGCCATGCAAAAAAGAAGCGGCTTGTGGCCGCTTCTTTTTTATCTATTCGCCTAAAGTGACCCTTTCGGCCTGCTGCGCTGTTAGGCCCTTAAGCGTATACGACACCAGCGTGCCGTTTTCATGCCAGACGCTCATGCAAAGCCGGTATCCGTCTGCATCCCCCGCCTCCTGCACTTCATACAGCCGGGCTGCAACGACGCCGGCCGTCACATGCTCTGCGGCGAATACCGGGTCGTCAAAGCCCGCTTCCCAAGCCGCCTCCGGTACGGAATCGCTCCACGGAATTTCGTACAGCCGCACATCGTAAAGCTCGGGCCTTGAAACGTCCATCAGCCGCGGCTGCTCCTGCGGGCGGGAGACGGTGACGCTGATTTCGCGCAGGCCGCTGTACCAGCATGCACTCAAAAAGTCACGGTCCTGCCCCAGCTCGCGCCACGCGCCTTCAAACGCAAATCCCTGCGGAACATAAGCCGGAAGGTATGCGCCCAAGTCCTCGGCGCGCGCCTGCGTCTCCTGCTCCAGCCGCTCGTGCCGCCACTGCGGAATGCTTTCGGGCACCAGATGCTCCATTGTCAGCCCGTCGGTCCAGCGCGCGCACCAGTTGGCTGCCAGTGTGGCCAGCTGCTCGACGCTCTCCCGCTCTTCTCCCACCGCCTCAAAGCGCAGACCGACCTCGCCCGGCAGCATGGAAAACCGGTAGACATACTCCGCGTTTCCGTCCCCGTCAATGTCATAGTGCCAACAGGAGGCCTCGGTTTCAACGCCGCCTACCGTCGTCAGGTGCTCGGCGCGGATGTTCACGCAAACCGGCGGCAGGCGTCCGGGCGAAAGCTGCATGGTAAAGGCAGCGCCCTCCAGCCCCTTCCCCGTCAGGTCGACCCTGTACACCTCGCCGTCGCCGCCGTAGGTGACCCGGCCGGTCACCGCATCGGCTTCCCAGCCGAGCAGCCCGGACAGCTTCTCGCCGCTGCCCAGCATGCGGGCCATCTGCTCCTGCGTCATATCGGCAAAGAAATAGCCATCCGGCAGGGCAATGGCGAAGCTCGACTCCTCTGGCCGGCTTCCGGCGGCAAAATCGACCGTTTCCATCGTCGGAGCCTCCGGGAACTCTCCGCCCTGCACGCCGGACGGGGGAAAGACATTTTCCCGCCGCTTGACGGGCAGCCGGGGCCACAGGACGGCAAAGGCGGCGGCAAGGATCAGACAGGCCGCCAGCGGTGCGGCGCGGCGCAGCACGCGCCTGCGCCCTGTGCTCGCGCGGCGGAGACTGTGCATCAGCGCGTCATGCCGCTGCGGCGAAAGCTCCAGCGCGTCCATATAAGAGCGGTAGCTGTTCATGACTCTTCCTCCTTCAAAATCTCCCTGAGCTGCGCGCGGGCACGGCTGAGACGCGAGCGCACGGTACCTTCCGGCTCGCCTGTCAGCGCGGCAATTTCCGCCGTCTTATAGCCCTCGTAATAATGCAGGTGCACCACTGCACGTTCTTTGGGCGGAAGCGCCAAAACCGCTTCCATGGCCGCGCGCTGCTGCGGTTCGGGGGCCGGATAGCTTTCGAGCAGCGGTAAGCGGCGCCTGCGCCAGGGCGATCGCAGCCGGGTTTTGCAGGCGTTGACGGCGACGCGCAGCAGCCACGCTTTTGCGTGCTCCGCGCTTTCAAACGCGGGCCGCTTTTCCAGATACTTGACAAACGTGTCCTGCACGACGTCCTCCGCTTCCTCGGCACTGCCTAAAATGGCGGCCGCCGTGCGCAGCAGCGTGTTCTCATGCTGTGAAACCAGCGCTTCCAGCCGGTCGGGTTTTCCCATCTTTCAGCCCCCCTTTCACCCTATATACGATCTGCGGGGCAGAATTGTTGCAGCGCAAACGATTTTTTTTGCAAAAAACGGATGCAGAGCCTGTGCTCCGCATCCGTTTTTCATCTTACGCCCGCCGGCCCGCTCACAGCCCGAGCGCATCGAACAGATCCAACTGGTTGCTTTTGGGCAGCCCGCCCAGCGCGCCGACGCGCTCCAGCGTTTCGGCGACGGCACGGCTGCATTTGTCGCACCGCAGAATCATGTCCT
>CAKUPI010000012.1 GCA_934675045.1 uncultured Eubacteriales bacterium | reverse complement strand
GGCCTGCTCGACGCGGATCCTGCCCTCGTAGACAAAGGGACGGGTCACAATGCCGATGGTCAGTATGCCCAAATCCTTGGCGATCTGCGCGACGACGGGGGCGCCGCCGGTGCCGGTGCCGCCGCCCATGCCGGCCGTGATAAAGACCATCTGGGTGTTTTCCAGCATTTTGCGCAGCTCGTCCTCGCTCTCCTGCGCCGCCTTGCGCCCCACTTCGGGGTTGGAGCCGGCGCCCAAGCCGCCGGTCAGCTTTTCGCCGATTTGCAGCTTGATGGTGGCCGCAGAAAAGTTCAGCACCTGCCTGTCCGTATTGATGGCAATATAGTCGATCCCGCGGATACCGCTGGCGATCATACGGTTGACCGCGTTGCCGCCGCCCCCTCCGACGCCGATAACTCTGATGTTGACGGGGGCGTCTCCGCCGGTTTCAATTGCAAAGCTCATATTGACCTCCCGGTATATCGTAAACTTCGTATTTTCACTTGCTTGCGTAGGGCCTGAAGCGCGCCGTCTGCGGGTCGGAAACGTCGATGATTCCGCGCTCCTCCGGCCCCAAATCCTCGATGCACACGCTGAGAAAGCGCACTTTTTTCTCAAGATTTTCCACCGTTCCCAAATAGACGGTGAAGCGCTCGGAATAGGCCAGCCTTATCTCAAAGATTTTTTCCAAATCAATTTCTCTAATCTCATTCAGTATATCACTCTTTTGTGCGGTATTCAATATGGTTTGCAAGGGTTTTTGCTTTTCCTCTTCGCTGAAAATGGCTTTTTTCCCAACAACAGGATCGGTCAGCCCGACGCCCTTGATCAGGCAGTACCCCGCCGCTCCCTGCGCGTCGGTCTGTTCCAGCAATTTACACCCTGCATCGATGATATAATAGCTCTCGCCGCTCTGCATGGCGGCCACGGGAACACATTCGGTGATGGTGATTTCCATTTCGTCGGGCAGACGCCGCCGCATGGTGATGTCGTCCAGATAGGGGCAGGCGGCAAAAATGCGGCTGACCGAGGCGAACTTGTTGAAAAGGAACATGTTCTGCCCCATCGAAATGCCCGAGGCCTCGACGATCTGCTCTTTGCTGTACCGGCTTTCCCCCACGATGGTCACCGTCCGGATTTTGAAGAAAATGGTCATGGCCGTCAGCACGGCCGCCATGATGATGACGCTGCACAAAAGCGTCACAAAGACACCGGAGCCTCTGCGACGCCTGCGGCGCCTGCTATTTCGCTTTTGTGCAGTGTTCCTCTTCATATTGCCTTGCTTTCATCCATTTCAGTTTTTTCAGGACGGCTCGCGGCGGATGTCGGCACCCAGCGACGACAGCACCCGCTCGATGGCCTGATAGCCGCGGTCGATGTGGTGGATTTCTCCGATGCGGCTTTCGCCCTCGGCGGCCAGCGCCGCGATGACCAGCGCAGCCCCGCCGCGCAGGTCGGTGGCCTGCACGTCGGCGCCGTGCAGCGGAGCGCCCCCCTCGACCACGGCCACGCGGCCCGACACCCTGATGCGCGCGCCCATGCGCGCCAGCTCTCCGGCGTGCCGGTAGCGGTTTTCAAAAATGTTTTCCAGAAAAATGGTCGTTCCCCCGGCCGTACAGGCGGCGGCCATCATCTGCGCCTGCGCGTCGGTGGGAAAGCCCGGGTACGGCATGGTCCGCACCGGCGGCAGGGCGCGCAGCGGCTTTTCACTCCGCAGCCGGATGCTGCGCCCCGCGCTTTCGACGGCGCAGCCGCCCTCGCTCAGAGCGCCGGTGATGGTCCTGACGTGCTCCGGCTCGCAGCCGCGCAGCGTGATGTCGCCGCCGCAGGCCGCCGCCGCGCACAGGTAGGTCGCCGTTTCGATGCGGTCGGGCATGATGCGGTGCTCGGCGTCAAGCCGGGCGCCGCCGCCCGCAACGGCAATCTCCGACCCGCCCGCGCCCGAAACGCGGGCCCCCGTTTTACGCAGAAACTCCTGCAAATCGCCGATTTCCGGCTCGCGCGCGGCGTTGATGATGCGGGTGACGCCGCTGCACGCCGTGGCGGCCAGCATGGCGTTTTCCGTCGCGCCGACGCTCGGGAAGGAGAGCACGATGTCGCGGCCCTCCATTTTGCGCGCCTCGCAGTAGATTTCGCCTCCGCGCTCCTCAATGTGAACGCCGATGCGGCGCAGCGCCTCCAGATGCAGGTCGATGGGCCGCGGCCCGAGCTCGCACCCGCCGGGCGTCGTCAGCCGGGCTTTTCCGCAGCGCGCGATGATGGGCCCGAGAAAAATCACCGACGAGCGCATTTCGCGCATGAGCGCGTCGGGCACGTCCCACCGCTCGATGACCGATGAATCGACCGTGATGGTCTGCTGTTCGCGCTTGACCCTGCACCCGAGGTGGCGCAAAATCTTGATGGCGGAATCGACGTCTCGCAAATCCGGGCAGTTATGTAGAACATTTTGGCCGGCATTGACCAATGTGGCCGCTAAAATGGGCAGAACGCTGTTTTTGGCGCCGCTGATGACGGCGCTGCCGGCAAGCGCCCTGCCGCCGTTGATAACGAGCATACTCATGACAGTCTCCTCTCGCGCGGATGGCAGGGACATTCTCCCTGCTCTTCTCACGCCATACTATGCCGTGCTCCCGCAAGAGGTGATTTGCCGTTTTTTCTTTACAAAATGCTCTTAACCGCGTCATAAATGCGCTTGAGCGCATCGGGCCGCGCCCGCTTCAGGGCGCATTCGCCCATGGTTTTCAGCCTGTCCGGGTCGCGCAGCAGCGCCTGCGCCGTCTCGTACAGCCTGTTGCCGGTGCACTCCGCCTCGGTGATGACGACCGCCGCGCCGGCGCGTTCGAGCAGGCGGGCGTTTTTCTCCTGATGATTGCCCGTCACATAGGGGGAGGGCACAATGATGGAGGGCAGGCCGGCGCAGCAGAGCTCGGCCAGCGTGCTGGCCCCGGCGCGGCAGATGACCAGGTCGGCCTGCGCCATGGCCTTGTCCATCGCAAAAATGTATTCCCGCAGGTCGACGTTTTTGGCGGCGTCCAAATCGCAGCCCTTTTGCCGGATTTCATCGGGCATCCACTTGTAGTTGCTGGCGCCGGCGGCGTGCAGAAGATTAAACTCCCCCTCGGCCGCCGTGCGGGCGACAAAGTCAACCATTTTTTTGTTCATGTACAGCGCGCCGACCGAGCCCCAGAACGAGAGGATCATGGGCCGCTTTTCGGCGAAGATGGGCGCATACGCCGTATCGCGGCAGCGCACGATCTCCTCGCGCACCGGGCTGCCCGTCAGCACGGTTTTCTTGGCCTTGATCAGGGCGGCCGTCTCCTCGAAGCCCAGCATGACGCAGTCGGCGCGGTGGCTCAGACGCCTGAGTGCCACGCCGGGCGTGGCGTTGACCTCGAGCAGCGCCGTTTTGATGCCCTGCTTCTGCGCCGCGGCCACCATCGGGTAGCTGGCGTAGCCGCCCGTGCCGATGACGACATCGGGCTGTATCTCGCGCAGAATCTTCCCCGCCTCGCGCACGGCGGACAGGGCGTTCTGGCCTGCCCGGATGTTCTGGCGCAGGCCGGAAAGGCTCAGGCTGCGCGACAGCCCGGCCAGCGGAAAGGCAAACAGCCGGTAGCCGGCACGGCCGACCAGCTTTTCCTCGATGCCGCCCTTGGCGCCGGAAAAGTAAATCTCACAGTCCTCCTGCTTTTTGAAGTAATCGGCCGCGGCAAGAGCCGGATTGACGTGACCGGCCGTCCCGCCGCCGCAAAAAATGACTTTCATCTTCTCACCTATCCTTGTTTGGGCGCCGGAATCCTTCTGGACACCGACAGTACGACGCCGACCTCGGCCAGCAGCATGACGAGCGACGTGCCGCCGGCGCTGAAGAAGGGCAGCGACGCGCCGGTGACCGGCATAAGCCCGCTGACGACGCACATATTGATAATGGTTTGCAGGGCAATCTGCGTGGTGACGCCGGCCGCCAGCAGCGTGCCGAACTTATCCCCCGCCCGCTCGGCGATGTAATAGCCGCGCAGAATGAGGGCGGCGAACAGGACGATCACCAAAATGGCGCCGATCAGCCCCATTTCCTCGCACCAGACCGAAAAGATAAAGTCGTTGGCCGGTTCGGGAAGAAACAGGTGCTTCTGCCGGCTTTTTCCCAGCCCGAGGCCCCAGACGCCGCCCGATCCGATGGCGAGAAAGGACTGCACCGCCTGCCAGCCGTCCCCGCGCACGTCGATGAAGGGGTCGAGCCAGACCCGCAGCCGCTGCTGCGCGTGCTCCATCGTCAGCATGACGTACACGATGCCGGCGGCGCCGGCTCCCGCCCCCAGCCCCAGCCAGAAGATGTTGCTCCCGCCGATGAACATGAGCACCACGCCGATGCCGGCGACAATGATCATGCCGGAAATGTGGGGCTGCAGCTTCATCAGCACGCAGATGATGCCGAGCATGGCCACAAAGGGCGCCGTGCCGTAGCGCAGCGTATGCATTTTTTTTGGCCCGTAAATGGATATCAGGCTGGCAAAGCAGAGAATCACGGCAAACTTGGCGATTTCCGACGGCTGAAACTCCGTGACGCCGAGGTCTATCCAGCGCACGGCGCCGTTGTGCTTGACCCAGATGGAGGGCACCAGCTTGCGCGTCGCCAGCAGGCCGATGGTTCCGACCATGAGCGGCAGGGCAAAATAGTGAAACTTGTGGTAGTTCATGCGCGAAATGATGAACATGGCAATCAGCCCGATGACGGCAAAGATGCCCTGACGCACGGCGTAATGCAGCGAGTCGCCCTTCATGGTGTAATAGGCGTCCGCGTAGCTGGCCGAAAACAACGCTATCAGTCCCACCGCCTGCAAAAGCAGCACCAGCACGGTAAAGGGCGCATCAACGCCCGACAGCTTCTGCCGGGTGTCCTGTTCCACCTCGCGCACCGGCATCTGCGAAAGATCGCGCGGCGGCGGGTACGCGGCCGGGCTGCCGGTGCGGTTGATGCTGCCGGTGCGGTTGATGCCGCCGGTGCGGCCGGTGCCGCCGGTGCGGCCGGTGCGGCCGGTGCCGCCGGATCGTTTTGACTTTTGCGTTTCGGTCACCTCCGTAGGGTCACAAAGCGGTTAAGCGAACAAAAGGGTCAGCGCGCAGCACAGCACGGTTACGGCCGTAAAGACGGCGACAATTTTGCGCTCGCTCCAGCCGCACATTTCAAAGTGATGATGAATGGGCGCCATTTTGAAAATGCGCTTGCCGCCGCTCAGCTTGTAGTAGCCCACCTGCAAAATGTCGGACAGGGTCTCGACGATGTACACCAGCCCGACGGGGATCAGAATGAGCGGCATGTCATAGGCAAAGGCCATGGCACACACGGCGCCGCCGAGAAAGAGCGAGCCGGTATCGCCCATAAAGACG
This sequence comes from uncultured Eubacteriales bacterium, assembly GCA_934675045.1. Lineage (GTDB taxonomy): Bacteria > Bacillota > Clostridia > Oscillospirales > Butyricicoccaceae > Ventrousia. The sequence continues at coordinate 10,402 of CAKUPI010000012.1, read as the reverse complement.
CGGGCGGGAAAGCGGTTGTACAGCAAAAACCCGAGCAGGCCGCCCAGCAGCGCGGCGGAAAAGAGCGAGGGGGCCGACAGGGCGGCGATGGCGTAGGCGGCGCAGAAGTAGAGCGCCGCGGCGGCCGTCACCGACGCGCACAGGCCGTCGATGCCGTCGGTCAGGTTGACGGCGTTGACGGCGCCGACAATGACAAAGGTGGAAAAGAGCAGGTAAACGCCCCACGGCATGGCGATGTCCGCCCCGACAAAGGGGACGTGCAGCGCGGGGGTCACATACCCCTGCACGCGCAGCACGGTGAGGAAAAGGGCGGCGGCGGCGATTTGCAGAATGAGCTTCTGCACGGCCGTCAGGCCCTTGTTGCGCGCCTTTTTGACTTTGGTGTAGTCGTCGATAAAGCCGATGGCGCCGAAAATCAGGCTGAGCGCCAGCATGTACAGCGGACGCAGGTCGCTCCACCCGCCCATGGCCAGCGCGGCGAGGACGGCGACGGCGATGCCGAGAATAAAAATCAGCCCGCCCATGGTCGGCGTGTTCTGCTTGCTCATGTGCCAGGTCGGCCCGTCTTCCAGTATTTTCTGTCCAAACTTAAGCTTTCGCAGCGCGCGGATGATGGCCGGTCCCGCGGCCGCGGCCACCGCAAAGGCAATTCCCCCGGCCAGAGCCATCGCGTAAAGCTGGTCCTTCATTCCTGTTCCCCCTGTCGCGGGCGTCCGCCCGCTTATTTTCCCTGCAAATGGGCGGCGATTTCCTCCCGCTCGTCCAGATGCAGCTTGACTCCCCGGACCTCCTGATAGGTTTCGTGTCCTTTGCCCATCAGCACCACCACGTCGCCCGGCTTTGCCAAATCGAGGGCATAGCGGATGGCCTCGCGGCGGTCGACGACGACATGCACCTCGGCCGGACAGCCTTCCAGCCCCGGCAGAATGTCGTCGATGATGCTCTGCGGACCCTCATCGCGCGGGTTGTCGGTCGTGACGACGCAGACGTCGGCGTTGTCGCCTCCCGTTTTTCCCATAATGGGCCGCTTGGTTTTGTCGCGGTTTCCCCCGCAGCCGAACAGCGCGATGACCCGCCCCTCGGCAAAGCCGCGCACCGCCCTGAGAACGTTTTCCATGCCGTCGGGCGAGTGGGCGTAGTCGATGATGACGGTATAATCGGTGCCGGTGGGCACCACCTCGATGCGGCCCTTGACGCCGTGCAGGGTGCGCATGGCGGCCACCACCTGCTGAAAATCAAAGCCGAGCGCCAGCCCGATGCCGACGGCGCACAGCGCGTTGTAGACCGAGAACATGCCGGGAACGGCCAGCCTGACGCGGCCGATGTTCCCCGTCGTCACGGCTTCGAACTCGACATGGTCAGCCTTGAGCCGGATGTTCTTGGCCACCAGATCGGCCTCGTCCGACTTCGCCGAGTAAAAAATGCAGGGGCACTGCGCCGCTTCCCGCATGACGCCGCTCCACTCGTCGTCGGCGTTGAGAACGGCGGTGTCGCACCGCGCGAACAGCAGGCTCTTGGCGCGGGCATACTCCTCCATCGTCTGATGGAAATCGAGGTGATCGCGCGTCAGGTTGCTGAAGGCGGCGGCGGCAAAGTGCAGGTTGTACACCCGGTCCAGCACCAGCGAGTGCGAGGAAACCTCCATGACGGCCCACGCGCAGCCGGCGTCGCGCATGGCGGCCAGCAGCCGGAAAAGCTCGTAGGATTCCGGCGTTGTGCGCTCGGCGGGCACTTCCCTATCGCCAATCAGCGTGTGGTTTGTGCCGACAAGCCCCACCTTCTGCCCGGTGCACTGCTCAATCAGGCCCTTGACCAGATGGGTGGTCGTCGTTTTCCCGTTGGTGCCCGTCACGCCGACCAGCTTCAGGCCCTGCGCGGGGTGCCCGAAAAAGTTGTCGGATATCGCGGCCAGCGCGCGGCGGCTGTTTTCCACGACGATATAAGGCCCCCCGTCGTCGGGCGCCTGCTCAACGACGGCGGCGGCGCAGCCCGCCTCCAGCGCCTGCGCGACATAGCGGTGCCCGTCGGTCTGGTAGCCGCGAATGGCGACAAAAAGCGTTCCCGGAGCGGCTGCGCGCGAATCGTAGCACACGCCGGCAATTTCCCAATCCTCCGCACAGCCCACCAGTGTGTGCGCCGTGCCCTTCAACAATTCGGAAAGCTTCATGACTCCTCCTTTTTGCGGATTCTACTCCGCTCTCTGGTCGAGGTCGCTGAAGTCGACCGTGATCACGCTTCCCACGGCCACCTTCTGTTCGGCCTCCACGTCCTGTCTGATGGCGACGACATTGCCGCCGCTTGAATTGGTGGCTCCCGTCGCTTTGAGATACAAATTGACATTGCTCAGCGCGCGGCGCGCGTTTTCCCGCGTCATGCCGGCAAGGTTGGGCACGGTCACCAGCTTTTCCGGCCGGGTTCCGCCCATGTACAAAATGACCTCGGCCTTGCTCGACACAACGGCTCCGGCGGCGGGGATCTGGTCGGTGACCGTGTCGCCGCTTCCCTCGGCGCGGTACTTGATGCCGTTTTGCTTGAGTGTGCTCTCCGCCTGCGCGCGCCCGTACCCGACGACGCCGGGCACGGTGACGTCCTTCTGCTCCAGCTCGCCCTCGGTGTAAATGGGCTCCACCTCGAGATAGGGCAGCACGTCCTCCATGATGCGCCGGATGACGGGGGCAACGGTGATGCCGCCGGTCACCGGGTACACGCTCGGCTCGTCGAGCATGACGAGCACGGCGATTTGCGGGTCGTCGGCCGGTGCAAAGGCGACAAAGGACGAAATGCGCAGGCCCTTGACGCCGGTGGCCAGCTCCTTGGCCTTCTTTTCCGACGTGCCGGTTTTTCCGGCGATGCGGTAGCCCATGACGTAGGCGTTTCCGCCGGTGCCGTGGGTGACCACCTCTTCCAGCACGTCGCACATCTGCGCCGAGGTCTCCTTTGAAATGACCTGACGCACCTCCTCGCGGTCGTGCGTTTGCAGAATGTTGCCGTCGCTGTCGATGATCTCCTTGACGATATAGGGCTTGAGCAGGGTGCCGCCGTTGGCGACCGCCGAAACGGCGGTGATGAGCTGCAGCGGCGTGATGGAAAAGTTCTGGCCGAAGGCGGCGACGGCCAGGTCGGTCGGGCCCATCTTGCTGAAGTAAATCCCCTCGGCCTCGCCGGGCAGGTCGATGCCCGTCTTTTCGCGCAGGCCAAAGGCGCGGAAGTACTCGCTGAAGGTGCCGATGCCGAGGGACTGGCCGATTTCGATAAAGGCCGGGTTGCAGGAATTGCAGATGGCCTCGACCAGACTCTGCGATCCGTGCCCCGCCGTGCGCCAGCAGCGGATTTTCCACTTGTCAACCATTTTATAACCCGGGCAATAATAGCGGCTGTCCAGCGAAACGGTCTTTTCCTCCAGCGCCATGGAGGCCGTCAGAATCTTGAAGGTCGAGCCGGGGTCGTAGGCGTCGGAGATGGCCTTGTTGCGCCACTGCTCGTTGAGCACCTCGCGGCGCTTCTGGGCGCGCTCGTCGCCGGTCAGGGCCGCGATGGCGGCCGCCTCCGCCTCGTCGACCACGGTAAAGGGGGCGTTGGGGTCAAAGTCCGGCTTGGTTGCCATGGCGAGAATGCCGCCGGTGTTGACGTCCATGACAATGCCGGCCACCTTGTTCTGCACCTTGTTGTCATAAAGCGCCATTTCGAGGTTTTTTTCCAGATAATGCTGAATGACCTCGTCGATGGTCAGCACCAGGCTGTGCCCGTCCTCGGCGTCGTAGTACATTTCATAAGCAAAGGGCATTTCGTCCCCCCGCGCATTGGTCGCCGTGATGACGCGGCCCGGCGTGCCCGAAAGCTCGCTTTCGTACTGGCTTTCCAGCCCGGAAAGGCCCTGACCGTCCGATCCGACAAAGCCCAGGACGTGCGACAGGAAGTTGCCGAACGGGTAGTAGCGGGTGGAGTCGGGGGCCATGAAGATGCAGTTGAGGTCATTTTCCTTGATAAAGGCGCGAATCTGGTCGGTGACCTCCTTCTCCACGCCCTTTTTGAGCACGGCGTAGGTCGATTTTTCCTGCACCTTCTTCAGCACCGCGTCGTAATCCATTTCGAGCAGCTCCGACAGCCGCTGCGCTACGAGCAGCCCCTGCTCCTCGTCTTTGATCTTGACCGCCTCGATGGTCACCATTTCGGTCGAGGCGCTGATGGCCAGCGGCTTCATCCTGGCGTCGTAAATGGTGCCGCGCACCGCCGTCAGCGTCTTGTCGCGCGTCTGCTGCGACAGCGCCTTCTGCTGGTAAAAGTCGTAGTTGACGACCTGCATGTAAAAAAGCCGGACAACCACGCACACAAAGCACAATATACCGAACAAGGCGGCCACTACATGCAGCCGCCGTATCATTTTGTTTTCCGCTTTTCTCTGCAAAATACCACCTCGGGCCGGGCGCCGCCGCCTGTCTTTGCCTTGCTGAAAAAACGGGAGTAAGAAATGACCCGCCATTTCTCACTCCGCCACATTCTCTGCCTATTTATACGCGCTCTTTCAGTTCAGATATTCCACCACGGCGTTAAAGGTTTTGGCCAGCCCCGCCAGCAGCGCCGGTGTCTCCTCCTGCTCCTGCGCCATGAGCGAACGCTCGGGACTGCTCAGATCCACATAAGTGACCTGCGAGCTGTCCTGCTTGACCATGCCCATGTCCTGCGCGCACTGCTCCACATAGCCGAGATTGTAAAACTGCTCCTTTTTGGCGTTGAGGGCGTTTTCCTCGCTTTGCAGCTCGCTCAACTGCTCCTTCAAGCCGGTGTTCTGTGCCGTCAGCTCGGTCAGCTGGGCGTATCCGCTCAAAACCAGCATAACGACGGCAAAGACGCAGCCGAAAATAACGGCGTATTTGCCATACGGAACCCTGGCGGGGGCGCGACGGCGCGCCGACTTGTTTTCGGGCAGCAGCTCCATCTGCGGCTGTTTGTGGCTGTGCTGTACAGGTTGTCCGTATTCTGCGGCGCTTCTTTTCCGTGCGGCCGACGATGCCATGTCGATCCCTCCTTTTACGTGTTGACCGTTGATAGTTTTTCCGCCGTGCGGAGCCGGGCCGAGCGGGCCCGCGGATTGTCGCGCAGCTCCTGCTCTTCGGCGGTGACTCCGCCCTTGTCAATCAGGCGGACCTGCGCCTTGTGACCGCAGACGCAGACGGGAAACTCCTTGGGGCAGATGCAGCCTCTGGCCAGCTCGGCAAAGGTCTGCTTGACAATGCGGTCCTCAAGGGAATGAAAGCTGATGACGGCGATTCGCCCCCCCGGCGCCAGACAGGGCACCGCTTTGTTCAGCGCCGTCTGCACGGCGGAAAGCTCGCCGTTGACCTCGATGCGAATGGCCTGAAAGGTGCGCTTGGCCGGGTGCTGCTTTTCCCGGCGCGCGGCGGCCGGCATGGCGGCGCGGATGATGTCGCTCAGCTCGGCCGTCGTCTCAACGGCCTTTTTCTGCCGGTGCGCCACAATGGCCGACGCAATGCGCCCCGCGTAACGCTCCTCGCCGTAAGTGCCGATGATTTCGCGCAGCCGCTGCTCGCTGTATCCGTTGACCACCTCGCGGGCGGTCAGCGGCTGCGTGCGGTCCATGCGCATGTCCAGCGGCGCGTCGCTCTGGTAGGAAAAGCCGCGCTCCGGCGTGTCCAGCTGGTAGGAGGAAACCCCAAGGTCGAGCAAAATGCCGTCGACGGCATCGACGCCCAGCCGGCAAAACACCCGGTCCATATCCATAAAGTTGCTCTTGACAAAATCAATGCGGCAGTCAAAGCCGGTCAGCCGTGCGCGCGCCGCGCGCAGCGCGTCGTCGTCGCGGTCTATGCAGATGAGCCGTCCCTTTTCATTGAGACGCGCGGCTATCAGGCTGCTGTGGCCGCCGCCGCCCGTCGTTCCGTCGGCGTAAACGCCGTCGGGGCGGATGGCCAGCGCCTGCATGCATTGCTGCGCCAGCACCGGTACATGATGAAACTCCATCGTCTAAAACCCCAGCTCGTCCATCGCCTCGGCCGCCGCTTCGGCCGTGACGCCCTGGCTGTATTGCAGCCAGCGTTCGGCGTTCCAAATCTCGGCGCGGCCGGAAACGCCCAGCACATAAACCTCTTTTTTGAGGTCGGCGTATTCGCGCAGATGGTTGGGCAGCAGAATCCGCCCCTGCGCGTCAACCTCGCAGTTGGCGGCGCCGGAAAAGAAAAACCGCTGCAAATTGCGCGACTTGGACATGGGCAGCGCCGCGATTTTTTCTTCCAGCTCGGCCCACGCTTCCTGCGAATACACAAACAGGCAGTTGTCCAGCCCCTTGGTGACGATAAAGCTGTCGCCCAGCTCCTCACGCAATTTCGCCGGGAAGAAAAGACGGCCCTTGGCGTCAATATTGTGCGGATACTGGCCGAGCATTCTTTTCCACCTGCCTCACGTAAGTGGCACTTCGTGGCACTTTACACCACTTTCCCCCACTGCTTGTTCTTTTATTATACGCATTGCGGCGCTGAATTGCAAGGGCTTTTTCATAATATTTGCCAGAATAAAAACCTTTTTTTTGCAAGAAAAACGCGAATTTTCGAAACATAAAACGTATGTTCGCTTTTTGCGGAAAATAAAGGGAACCGCCTTTTTTTCGGCGGTTCCCTGCACATCGGTCGCAACGGTATTTTGTTTTGTCCTGCCCGAGGCGTCCGAAGCCCCCGCAAAAAATGCGGACAGGCCCCCTCGCGCCCCCCAAAAACCCCTTTTTATTCCTTCGCGGCGGGCTTTTCCTTGAGCAGCTGGCGGAACTGTATCCGCGACTGCTTGACCTCCTCCGCCGTCTGGGCCAGCGCGTCCTCGGCGCGCTTCATGGCGTCCTCGCAATAAGCGCCGGCCGCCTTCATGATTTCGCGCGAGCGGCTTTCGGCTCCGGCGATAATGTCCGCCGCCTTTTTGCGCGCCTCGGCGGCCACCTCGTGATCGTTGACGCGCTGCTTGGCGTAGTCCTCGGCCTGCTTTTTCAGTGTGTCATACTCGCGCTTGCCCGCCGAAATGACCTCGTTTCGCTTTTCTACAATTTCACGCGCCATTTTGAGCTCAGCCGGCAGGTCGGCGCGAATTTCGTCCAGAATATCCAGCGCCTTGTCCCGCTCGATGATGCAGCGATCGCCCAGCGGCACACCGCGCGCGTCCTGAATCATCTCATACAGCGTCATAATCAGTTCGTCAATGGTGCTTCCAGCCATAAGCCTACTCTCCTTTATTGTTGTCCGTGTAATTTCTCCATGACAGCGCGGCATACCGCCTCGGGCGCAAGCCCCGTCAAATCCAGCCCCTGCGCGGCCCGCCGCTTCAGCTCGCTCGAGCTGAGATGCTCCAATCCCGGCCCGGACGGCAGCAGCACCGTCTGCGCAGACGGCCATTTTTCGCCGTTGAAGCGGGCCTGCAGCAGTTCGTAATCAAACTCCCGCGCGCTGCGCAGCCCCTTGACGATAGCGCACGCCCCCTTGTCGCGGGCGTATTCCCACAGCATGCCGCCCCAGCAGTCGGCTTCGACGCCCGGAATGTCTTCGACGGCTCCGCGCAGCAGGGCCAGCCGTTCCCCCGGCGAAAACAGATAGTGCTTTTCCGCGTTGTCGACGGCCACGACAATGACGCGGTCAAAGAGGGCGGCGGCACGGCGCGCCAGATCGAGGTGGCCGTTTGTCACCGGGTCAAAGCTCCCGGGAACCAGAGCGATTTTCATGCTTCATCCCTCGTCAGTGTGGTGATGGCGGTGGCGCCGTAGCGGTACCTCCTGTGGATGGCATAGGGAGCCGCGGGCGGCGCAATCACGTCCTCGCGGGCGCTTTCACATACGATTATACCACGGGCGGCAAGGATGTCAAACAACAGAATTTCCTCAATGGCCTCGTTGAGAATCTTCCCCCCGTACGGCGGATCGAGCAAAATCACGTCAAAAGCGGCCCGCCCGCTCTGCGCGACGGCCGAGCGCCAGTCGCCGGCAAAAACCGTGCTTTTCCCCTCCATGCCGCACAGGGCGATGTTTTTCCTCACCGCTTGCAGCGCCGCCCGGTCGTTGTCGCAAAACAGGCACTTTTCCGCGCCGCGCGACAAACATTCCAGCCCCAGCTGCCCCGAGCCCGCGAACAGGTCGAGTACCCGCGCGCCCTGCACCCGAAACTGAATGATGTTGAACACCGACTCTTTGACGCGGTCGGTCGTCGGGCGCGTGTGCAGACCCGGCGGCGTGTGCAGCGGCTTTCCGCGCGCCGTTCCGGCGATAATCCGCATGGCTACTCCTGCCTCTCTTCCGAAAAATGCCGTACAATGTTTTCCGCCACGCTGCGCGGCACCACGGCGGCCAGCTCGTCGGCCGACGCGCTGCGGATGGCGGAAATGGTTCCGAACCGGCGCAAAAGCTGCTTGCGCCGCACCTCGCCCAGCCCCTCGATGCCGTCGAGCGCCGAGCGCCGGACGCTTTTGGCGCGTACGTCGTGATGATAGGCAACGGCAAAGCGGTGCGTCTCTTCCTGAATGCGCCCGATCAGCGCAAAAACCGCCGGCGTTGACACAATGCCGATTTCCCGCCCGTCGGCCGTCACAAGGGCGCGCGTGCGGTGATGCGCGTCCTTGACCATGCCGAAGATGGGAATGTCCACACCGCGCTGCGCAAGCTGCCGGAGCGCCACGCCCGTCTGCCCGGCGCCGCCGTCCATCAACAGCAGGTCGGGCAGCGGCAAAAAGCCCTCGTCGCCCCCCAGCGCGCGGTCCAGACGCCGTCCGACGACCTCGGCCATCGCGCCGTAATCGTCCCCGCCCGCCGCCTCTTTGATTTTGAACTTCCTGTACGCGCCCTTTTTGGGCGCGCCCTCTTCAAAAACCGTCATGGAGGCGACGGCATCAGCCCCCGCGGTGTTGGAAATGTCAAACGCCTCGATGCGCCGGGGCGGCTCTTTCATTCCGAGCATTTCGCCCAGCAGCACCAGTGTCTTGCGCGAGCGCTGCTCGCGGGTTTCCAGCGCCTCCAGCTCGAGCCGCGCGTTGTCGGCCGCCAGCCGGACCATTTGGGCCTTTTCCCCCCGCTGCGGCACCAAAACGCCGCATTTGCGGCCGCGCAGCGAAGAGAGCAGCGCCTCTATGCCCTCGCGGTCCTCTACGTCGCGGTCAAGGGCCAGCTCGCGCGGCGCGTTGCCGGCGCGGCTGTAATACTGCTTGATAAAGCTGCCCAGCGCGTCTGACAGGTCCTGCTCCTCAAGCCCGTCGAAGAACTCCACCTTTTTGTCCAGCAGGCTGCCGCCGCCGTAGGAGAGCAGCGCGAAGGCGGCGCGCGTTCCGCGCAGGCCGCAGGCCAGAACGTCGATGTCGGACAGCGTGACGCCGGTGACGACCCGGCTGCGTCCCAGCCGCTGCACGGCGCGCATCCGGTCGCGGTACAGGGCGGCCGCTTCAAAGTCAAGGGCCTCGGCCCGCTCGTTCATTTTTTCTTCCATCGCATGGGCAAGGTCCTCACCCTTCCCCTCGAGCAGCAGCGCGCTCTGCCGCAAAAGCTCGGCGTACTGTTCGGGGCTGACCGCCCCAGTGCACACGCCGCAGCACTTTTTGAGGTGGTGCATCAGGCAGGGGCGCTCTTTGCCGATGTCACGCGGGAACCTGCGCGAGCAGGTGGGCAGCCCGAAGGTCTCCTGCACGATTTCAACGGCCGCCTTGGCGGCGCCGCGGCCGCCGTACGGGCCAAAATACCGTGCGCCGTCATCCTGCCGCACCGAAACAATGGAAAAGGCCGCGTACGGCTCTTTGCCCAGCCGAAGGTAGGGATACCCCTTGTCGTCCTTGAGCAGAATGTTGTACTTGGGCTTGTAGCGCTTGATCAGCGTGTTTTCCAGCAGCAGGGCGTCAAACTCGGTCTTGGCATAAATGGTCTCGAAATCGTCGATGTTTTCCACCAGCCGCCGCGTCTTGGCCGTGTGCGAGGCCAGATTGGCAAAATACTGGCTGACGCGGTTTTTCAGCACCTTGGCCTTGCCGACGTAAATGACCCGGCCGGTTTTGTCGTGCATCAGGTACACCCCGGGCACCAGCGGCAGCTCATTGGCTTTTTGTCTCAGTTGATGCAGAGTCATAGGCGCCTCCGAAATCATATAAAAAGCGCCGCGATGACGCGGCGCTTTGGGACGTTATTCTGCCTTATTCGCCGAAGTTGGCGGCAATAAGCGCGCACAGCGCGTTGACAGCTTCCTCTTCATCGGGGCCTTCGGCCGAAATGGTGATGGTGCTGCCTTTGGTAATGCCCAGGGAAAGAACGCCCAGGAGGCTCTTGGCGTTGACCTTGCGATCATCTTTTTCCACCATCATGGTGCTGCGGTACTCGTTGGCTTTCTGGATGAAAAAGGTCGCCGGCCGGGCATACAGGCCCACCTGATTGGTTACTGTA
>CAKUPI010000011.1 GCA_934675045.1 uncultured Eubacteriales bacterium | reverse complement strand
CTTTCCAACCGGGGCGGGCTGTCCCCACCGGCAAGACCGTCAAAACACCATTTCTCGGAACAGGCACGCCTTTGGTCATGCCTGTTCCGCTTTTTTATGCCGGTTGGAATGGCTGTACGGCCGCCCGCCCGGCAGGGTCAGCGCCGCCGCGCCAAACCGGCGCGCACCTGTTGAAAAAAAAGTATCTGTGTGGTATACTGAACTTAGCAAGATGCAGCGGCAGTGCAGCAAAGTCCAAAGGAGCGGAGGTTTGGTATACACACTGGCTTCAGGAGCAGCGAATGTTACAAAACTACACACAGGACAGTACGGATCTTACAGGTATGCGGCCAAGGCAGCAAATATCGGATGGAGTGCGGCGGTGACCGAATATGAGAGAAAAAAAAGCACTTCTCATTTTAATAAGCGGTGTTGCAGTTCTTGGGATTGTTTTTGGCGTGGCCGGAACAGGCAAGAATGTTCTTTTGCAGCCCGAACAGGAAGCTTATCCGGCTGGAACAACGGAAATCCATGCGGTTTTTAAGAATGTACTGCCGGGGCAGTATCACATGGGAAGCCGATACATACTTGAAAAATACCGCAATGGAAGCTGGGAGCTGGTAACCAAAGACGAGCGGGGAGCTTTTTTTGAGGACGATAGTTTCTCACCAGCCCATGGAATGAAGATAACCTTTGATCTTACCAAATATTGTGACGGATTAACTGCGGGGAAGTACCGCATAAAAATGACGATGTATAACACAAAAGAAATGCCGGAAGATTTGATAGTATACATACAGGTGGTACCAACTATCTGACGCTTCCTGTGATGGAGGCAGCAGTATGGTTCGTTTTTGCGGCAAACCGTTTGGTTTATATCGGCTGCGGTCTTGGTGCCGTCCCTCATTCCAAAGGATCAGAATCAAAATCCTTTCTGCTCGCGCATAAGTCAGACTGTTAACTGGGAAAGGAAAGTGATGGATATGAAATTTAAATTGTCAATCGCTCTGGCGCTTTTGGCCGCAGCCCTGCTTTTGTGCCTTTTGTTTTGGACGCTTTATGATGAAGCTAAGCTCATTACTCTGCGAGCGGAAAACGATATCTATCCGCGCGGCGTTGATACCATAATTTGCACCTTAACAAACCATTCCTATCGGGCGATTCGGTATGGCGAGGCCTTTTCCGTTGAGCATTTTTCTGACGGTCAATGGAGCCCGGTAGATGAATCCGACAGCGGAATTCGATTCCAGACACTCGAAAAGCGATTGGGCGCGCTGTCTTCTGCTGTGCTGCACTACCGCGTTTCTGCCTTTTCTTCTTTCGCAGATGGCGGCGATTATCGCATCGTGATTTCGGTTAAAGCCGGGGATAAGGACTACACGCTTTACTGCGGGTTTTCTGTCGAGTAAGCCGTCGGTGTGCGAAAACCGAAGCGGTGCCGCTCCGGCGCTCTTAAAAAGCCGGTTTTCCAAAATGGCGCGGTCAAACGCATTGGGGCTTGACCGCCCTGCCTGCCGGGCACCCGGCCACCGCTTTTCACCCCGGGAAAGCCGCCCGCAATCGGCCTTTTTGATACATAAACAGCCGCCCGAACGCGATGTTCGGGCGGCTGCTTTGCCTGCTTATTTTGCGTAGTTGTCAAAGTAGTTCTGAATGTAGACAATGGGCGTTCCCTTGTCGCCGCTGCCCGAGGTCAAATCGCTCAGCGAGCCGATGAGGTCGGTCAAACGGCGGGGCGTGGTGCCCTGCGACTCCATCTTCCCGACCAGGTTGCCCTCTTTCTGGCGGATGTACTCCGAAACGGCCTCTTTAAGCGCGTCGCCCGACAGGTGGGCGAAGTTGTTGTCGGCCAGATACTTCAGCTTGACCTCGTTGGGCGTGCCCTCCAGCCCGCTGGTATAGGCGGGCGAAACGACGGGGTCGGCCAGCTCCCAAATCTTCCCCGCAGGGTCCTTAAAGGCGCCGTCGCCGTAGACCATGACCTCGATGGTTTTTCCGGTTTTCTCCTTCAAAAGGCGCTGCACCTCGTGCACAAAATCGGAGCACTCGCGCGGGAACAGCTTGATCGTCTCCTCGGTCGCCTTGTTGGACCCCAAAAGGCCGTAGCTCTCGTTGCAGCCGCTGCCGTTGACCGGCGCCGTCAGGATTTCGTCGAGCCCGTACACCACCTCGGCCCCGGCGGACAGCAGGCGGCGCTTGGTGCGGCGGCGGGTGTGGATGTCGCAGCACAGCACCTTTTTGGTATAGGGCAGAATGGCGCGGCAGTCGTTGCCGAACAGAATCTCGACCTCGGCTCCGGCCTCCTGAATGAGGTTTTTATAATACTCCACATAGTCGACGCCGGTAAAGGGGTGCAGATTGACGCCGAACAGCTCGCGGTAGCGGGCCTCGGTCAGCACGTCGGCATAGGGGTCGACGCCCTTTTCGTCCAGCTGATCGGAATCGATCAGGTGGTTGCCCACCTCGTCCGACGGGTAGGACAGCATCAAAATGACCTTTTGCAGGCCGCGGGCGATACCCTTGAGGCAAACGGCAAAACGGTTGCGGCTGAGACTGGGGAAAATGACGCCGACCGCGCCCCCGCCCAGCTTCTGCCGCACGTCGGCGGCGATGTCGTCGATGTGGGCGTAGTTGCCCTGCGCGCGGGCGACAACGGCCTCGGTCACGGCGACAATGTCGCGGTCCTGCGGCGCAAATCCCTCCTGCGCCTGCGCTTCCAGCACGGAATCGGCAACAATACGCGCCAGGTCGTCCCCTTCGCGGATGATCGGCGCGCGAATGCCGCGGACGACGGTACCTACTTTTCTTTCCATATATACACTCTCTCCTTTTCGGGCGTACACGCTTACCTTCAATAGTATACACTATAAAAAGGGAGATGTACAGCGTACATTTTCGCCATCGGCCCTTTTTTATTGCCCCTGTAAAGGCTGTCCGGCCTTCAGAAGCAGTCCGCTGGTCAGCGCGGTAAAAGGGGCGACGGTGCACAGTCCAAAACTGCCGATCACGGTGTGCAAAATCTCAGCTGAAACATATTTGTAGTTAAAAATAGTGTACAGCGGTGTACCCTGCGCCATAAAAACCATCAGCAATGCAATGTAACCGCCCGAATAGGCAAAAAGCAATGTTGTCGTCATGGTCCCCATCGCGGCGCGGCCGACGTTGAACCCGGAGCGCGTCGCCTCTCTCCAGCCGATATCCGGCTTTTTCTGCACCACCTCATACACAGCTGATGTGATATCGACGGCGAGATCCATCATAGCCCCCGACGAGCCGATAAAGATGCTGGCCATAAAAATGCGTGTCAGGTTGAGATCCTGATAACCGCTGTACAACAGACTTTCCGAATAGCTCATAACGGCACCGTGAAGGCTGAACAGGTCTTTAGCGGATATTGCCCTGATACAGCGGTACTCCCTTTTATTTTGGGGCGTTAAACGATTCTTCGTCATAACGCATCATATTATCCTGTAAAATTCTACGCATTGATACATATTTACGGCATCGCTTCTGTGGTATACTGTGATTATCAGGTATCCTGTATTCTATAAATTCAAAAAGGAAGGAGAACAAACATGAAACGGAAAATTTCTAAAATGTGTAGCTTGGCACTGTCAGCACTCCTATTCTTTATGATGATGACCCCCGCATTTGCAGCTTTTTCTCCCGCACCACAGCCTGTCGTTAAATGTGCGTATGTTCCGAATGTTTTGCCGAACGGAAGCAATTTGCTGAACGAGACATTGGACAATAACCAATTTACAAACGACGCATATGCTGATGTAAACGTAACCTTCAATTCTAACTCCGTTCAGTTGGCCGGTGCCGCAGGTGGGCAGCCCTTTAGCATCAACGCCCAGTATGCGGCTGTCAACGAAAACGGCAATGTTTACATCTATCAAGGTGAAGACAGTCAAAACAATTTCGACGTCCTCTATATCGCAGCTGAAAAAGAGATCTCAAAATCCCTGCTGTATTTTAACGCTTACAGCCGGCAAAATAACTTTGGCACCGTGCTAAAGTTATATTTGCGCGAAAAAGATACCTCTAACTTTGTTATAATCGAAATTTTTGGTGTTGCCTTTCCGAATATTATTGCCCCCTTTTCGGCTTCTAACGGTACCTCTGACGAAGCCTGTTTAGCACAATCTTGGTACGGAAAGGTGTTTGAGCCTGCTGGTACTTTACGCAGCGAAATAAGTACACGTGCTGAATCTACTGCACTACTTGCCCTTGAGCAGTACTCATATAACAGTTTCGGTATAACAATCCGACATAATTTGCAATACGAATATGGTTGGAATATATCTGATTTAGCGAGAAATCAAATTGGAAACGCAAGGATGACATTAAAAATAACTGCAAAATCCATTTCTGCTCCAGGTTATCCTAACGAAGAATCCAGCACTTCATCTACACTTTCCTTAACAAACATCACATTAGCCTTGGCTACCAATTCCAATGTCGGGTTAAATGTACAACGTGTTGGTGATTCGGATGATAACGTTTGGCGCTCCGGTGGCATTACAACTTCTTTTTCTATGGGCATAAGTGTAGGTAAGAAAGGCTTCAGCGTTTCACCTTCGTTGTCCTTTACGCCATATTTCTCTGGTAATTATCAAAGGAATGAACTTACAATTGATTTTGATAATTATAATGGAATACTGACACGTAACGGAGAAACCAGTTTGAATTCTCCGTATTCATTAAACGCTATAGGAAACAAACTAGGTGTAACCTATCAGACACAAGATTATGGTGGAGTGGCAACATCCGGGAATATGCTGCTTGAATGGAGATTTTTTGTCAGTAACGCCATGGATTACGCTGCTGGACATAGCACTGTCAAATCCAAATCGGTTTCCGTAACCGTAACCTAATGCTTTCAACGAGGTGCTTTATGTTTAAAAAACTCCCTCGGCACTGCCGGCTTCTCATTCTGGCGCTCACTGCTTTGCTGCTGGCCGCCGCCCTTTACATCGGACTGTCGTGGAAGCTTATTTTTGAAGCGCGGGCACTATACACGTCCAGCTCGGTTACCTGCCTGAACAACCTGGCGCATGAGCTCGACGCCGTGTCTGCCGGCCAACAGCTCCCTCCTCTTGCCATGCAGGGAGCCCGGAAGGCATACGATGTACTGACGGCCACCAATGGGTATTCCTACATGAAGGGCTTTGCCCGCGCACACTTCGGCGCGCCCAGCTCGGCCCTCTTCGTGTTGGAGCAAATCATGTTCTGGCTTGACCGGAAGTCCGCGCTTGACGAGCAGGACGCCGCCTATCTCCGCACGGTGTCTGAAGAATGTAAAAAAATCTACGACGCTTACTTCTTCGTCGATGCAAACGGCCTGCTGCAGCCGCGCCGCAGGCTTGTCACCCAGGGCTATTTGAATGAGCTGTTTCAGGACTTTGACGCCCGTTTTGCCGAATGACAGACGCGGTGATTTTAACCTTTCACAAAACACAAGGCCGGGGAGCGAATGCTTCCCGGCCTTGCACTGTCTATTGTAGCTTCATCGAATAGATGTTTTCGCCGTTTTCGGCGTACAAAAAGGTGAATCCCAGTTTTTTCAGCAGTGCTGCCGACGCGGTATTTTCCGCCTCGGCCCCGGCCATCATACAGCCCACGCCCCGCGCCGCAAGCTCTGCAACGGCGGCCGGCGCCGCCTCAAAGGCGTAACCCTGCCGCGCGTGCTCCGGCGCCACTGTGTACCCCAGCCAGCACACCCCGCCTTCGCGCCGCAAATACAAATCTCCCAGCAGCTCGCCGGTCCTGCGGCAGACGATGTCCAGCTGCACGCCCTCATCCGGCGAACCGCCCAGCAGTGCCTCGCGGTACTGCTCGCGGCTCAGCCCCTTAAAGCTCTGGTATTTCCATTGCGCATTGTTGCGGTAGGCCATACAGGCGTCGATGTCTCCCTCACAAAAGGGGCGAATATGACAGCGCTTGGTCACAATTTCCATGTTTTTTCCTCACAAAAAGCGCCCGGAGGCTGCAATGCCCCCAGGCGCGGTTTTTAAAACGCTTTTTTATATTGCTCTTTATCCTTGACCTGCCCCACCGCCGACAGCGATACACGGTCGAAGTCGAAAACTTCGCGCGCCAGCCGCAGCACGCTGTCGCCTGTCACGGCGTCAAAGCCGCGGATGATGTCCTCGGGCGTGTGGGCGTGCCCGTAGATGAACTCGCTCCGGGCCACGCTCATCATGCGCGAGCTGGTGCTCTCCATTCCCATGATGACGTTGGCCTTGAGCTGCTCGACATTGCGGAAAAGCTCGTCCTGCGTCAGCCCGCCGTCCAGCAGACGCTCGATTTCTTCGCGGATGAGGCGCAGCGCCTGAAGCTCGGTCTCCCTGGACAGGGCGGTGTAAATGCCCAGCACGCCGGTTCCGATGTAGGCGGTGCTGAAGCTGTACACGGAATAGCACAGCCCGCTCTCCTCGCGCACCTTCTGGAACAGGCGCGACGACATTCCGCCGCCGAAGGCGCTGTTCAGCACCTGCAAATCGTACCGGCGGTCAGACCCCGCGGGCAGCGCCGGGAAGCAGAGCATCAGGTGGTTCTGCTCGATGTCCTTTTTCCTGGTGACCAGCCCCGGCCGGTACTGCGCGTCGTCGCGCCGCGGCGCCGGACGCTTTTCCAGCCCGGAAAAGGCGTCGGCGAGCATACGCAAATCCTCGTCGCGGTAGCTGCCGCACAGGGCAATCACGATGTTCTCCGGCGTGTAGCACCGCTCGCGGTAATCGCGCAGGGTCTGCCCCGTCATGCCGCCAAGGGTTTCCGGCGTTCCGAGAATGGGCCGGCCGAGGGCCGAGCCGCCGTACACGGCCCCGGTCAGGATTTCTGAAACGAGGTCCTCGGGCGTGTCCTCGTACATGCCGATTTCCTCCAAAATGACCTGACGCTCAAGGTTCATCTCTTTTTCGGCAAAGACCGAATGGAAAAACATGTCGCACAAAAGCCCGGCCGCCCGCTGCAAATGCGTGTCGAGCGTGCGGCAGTAGTAGCAGGTGTGCTCTTTGGTGGTAAAGGCGTTGACCTGCCCGCCGACGGCGTCAAAGGCCGCGGCCAGCTCGGCGGCCGAACGACTTTCGGTGCCCTTGAACAGCATGTGCTCAATATAGTGCGAAACGCCGCACAGCCCGGCCGGCTCGTGGCGCGCGCCGCTTTCCACCCACAGCCCCAGCGTACAGGTGCGCATGCTGGGCATTTTTTCGTGCACCAGCCGCACGCCGTTGGGGAGAACGATTTTTTCTACCATACGCAATCTCCAATCTTTGAAAAAGGGCGGCGCGCTGCGCCGCCCTTTGTGCTTTTATTGTGCCTTGCGAAAAATTATTTATTCTTCTCTTTGTTCGCGATTTCGTTCAAAGCGTCCTTGCGCGAAAGGTTGATGCGGCCCTTGTCGTCGATTTCGATGACCTTGACCCACGTTTCGTCGCCGATGTTGAGGACATCCTCCACCTTGTCCACGCGGCGGTTTTCCAGCTTGGAGATGTGAATCAGCCCTTCCTTGCCGGGCGCAAACTCGACAAAGGCGCCGAAGGTCATAATGCGGGTGACCTTGCCGTAGAACAAATCGCCGATCTCGGGGTCGAGCACGATGGCCTCGATCATCTTCTTGGCGCGTTCGCCGTCGTCGGCGTTGACGGCGGCAATGCAGACGGAGCCGTCGTCCTCGATGTCGATCTTGGTGTCGGTTTCGGCGGTGATCTTCTGAATGACGCTGCCGCCCTTGCCGATGACCTCGCGGATCTTGTCGGGGTCGATGTGCATCTGAATCATCTTGGGCGCAAAGCGCGACAGCTCGGCGCGGGGCGCGGGGATGGCCTTGAGCATGATCTCCTCGAGGATGCCGTGGCGGGCCTCGCGGGTTTTCTGGAAGGCCTCCGCGATGATCTCCATGGTCAGGCCGTCGTTTTTGATGTCAACCTGAATGGCGGTAATGCCCTTTTCCGTGCCGCCGACCTTGAAGTCCATGTCGCCGAAGAAGTCCTCGATGCCCTGAATGTCGGTAAAGGTGATGTGGCGGTCGCCCTCGGTGACCAGGCCGCACGAAATGCCGGCGACCGGCGCCTTGATGGGCACGCCGGCGTCCATCAGCGCCAGCGTCGAGCCGCAGATGGAGCCCTGCGAGGTCGAGCCGTTGGAGGAGACGACCTCGGAGACCAGACGCAGCGCGTAGGGGAACTCCTCGACCGAGGGGATGACCGGCTCCAGCGCGCGCTCGGCCAGCGCGCCGTGGCCGATTTCGCGGCGGCCGGGGCTGCGCGACGGACGGGCTTCGCCGACCGAATAGGACGGGAAGTTGTAGTGGTGCATATAGCGCTTTTCTTTTTCTTCAAAGGTGGTGTCCAGCTCCTGCGCGTCGCGCAGGGTGCCGAGGGTGCAGGTGGTCAGAACCTGCGTCTGGCCGCGGGTGAACAGGCCCGAGCCGTGGACGCGGGGCAGAACGCCGACCTCGGCGGCCAGCGGGCGCACCTCGGTCATGCTGCGGCCGTCGACGCGCTTACCCTCGTCGAGCAGCATGCGGCGCACGACAAACTTCTGCAGCTTGTACATGCACTCGTCCAGCAGCGCCTCGCTGTCGGGGTACTTCTCGGCAAAATGCTCCTGCACGTCGGCGGAGATTTCGTCAATCCGGGCGTCGCGCACCGTCTTGTCGTCGGTGTCGACGGCGGCGCGCACGCGGTCGCGGGCATAGGCCTTGACCTCTTCAAACATCTCCTCGGGCAGCTTCTGGCTGGGGTACGAGGCCGGCATTTTGAAGTTTTCGGCCTTGATGCTTTTGATAAAGGAAACCAGCTTTTTGATTTCCTCGTGGCCCTTGGCAATGGCGGTCAGCATTTTGTCGTCGGGCAGCTCGTCGGCGCCCGCCTCGATCATGACGACCTTTTCGGCGCTTCCGGCGACGGTCAGCTGCAAAATGCTCTTTTCGCGCTGCTCCCGGTTGGGGCAGATGACGTACTCGCCGTCGACATAGCCGACCTGCAGCCCGACGATGGGCCCGTTCCACGGAATGTCGGAGACCGACAACGCGACGGAGGCGCCCAGCATGGCGGCCACCTCGGGGGCGCAGTCATGGTCGACGCTCATGACGGTGCAGCTGACGCACACGTCGTTGCGCATGTCGCCGGGGAAGAAGGGGCGAATCTGGCGGTCGATGACGCGCGAAACCAAAATGGCCTTTTCGCTCGGGCGGCCCTCGCGGCGCATAAAGCTGCCGGGAATGCTGCCGACGGCGTACAGACGCTCTTCAAAGTCGACCGACAGGGGGAAGAAATCGATGCCGTCGCGGGGCTTTTTGGCCATGGTGGCCGTCGCTAAAATGACGGTGTCGCCGTAGCGGACCAGGCAGGAGCCGTTGGCCAGGCCGGCCAGCTTGCCCAGCTCGAACTTCAGCGGGTGTCCGGCCAGCGTGGTCTCGTACACGCGGTAGTTGTCAAATGTCATGTGCTTCATCATGTGTTTGTCCACCTTTCCTTGGGGTTGACCGCCGGGGTGGAATCTCGCCTGTGTAGCACTTGAAAACGGGCTTAGAGCCTGTCCGGCCCGCTTTCAACTGCTCACAAGGAAACTCCGCTTCCCGGCGGCCTTGACGTTTTTTTGTGGGAATGCTCGCAGGGGGAAGCAAAGCCCCTTTTAAAAAAGGTATTGCCTCCCCCGTAAGCGAATCCTTATTTGCGCAGGCCGAGCTTTTGGATAATGGCGCGATAGCGCTCGATATCCTTTTTCTGCAGGTAGTTGAGCAGCTGACGGCGATGGCCGACCATCTTCAGCATGCCGCGCTGGCTGTGCTTGTCCTTTTTGTGGACCTTGAGGTGCTCGGTCAGCTCGTTGATACGAGCGGTCAGAATGGCGATCTGCACCTCGGGCGAGCCGGTGTCGGTGTCATGCAGGCGGTTGGTCTCGATGAC
Source organism: uncultured Eubacteriales bacterium (assembly GCA_934675045.1). Taxonomy (GTDB): domain Bacteria; phylum Bacillota; class Clostridia; order Oscillospirales; family Butyricicoccaceae; genus Ventrousia. The sequence continues at coordinate 6,934 of CAKUPI010000011.1, read as the reverse complement.
CTGCTGCTTTTTCTCCTTGAGAATCATGGGCGTTTGCCTCCTTCAAATATTTTGCCCAACAGCTGAGTAAACGGCTGAGGCACAGCCGCGCGGCGCGCGGTGTTTTCCCGTAAACTAAGCACATGGGCACATTTAACACTATAACATGTTTTTCCGGCTTTGTAAAGCAAAAGCTCGCCGGGCCGTCTCGTCAAGCTCACCAAAACGCCGGCGGCTCCCGCCGCGTTATTCCTCCGTTTCCGCATAAAGGGCGAGCAGCTGCTCCTCAAGCTCTTCCTTTCTGCCGTACAGCTCGCCGAGCCGCTGGTAATCGTCGGCGTTTTCCGCCATCTGCCCCTCGATTTGCTCCAGCTCCTGCTCCAGGCGGGCGATCTTTTTCTGGTTTTCGCGCATTTGCTTTTGCTTTTGCTTCAGGTTGTCCTTTTCCGGCCTGCGCGGCGGCTTGTCCTTTTTTTCGGCCGCCGCGGCCGGCTTCTGCGCCTTCTGCGCCTGCTCGCGCGCCAGCGCCGCGCGAAAGTCCTCGTAGGTGCCGACAAAATCGCGCACGCGCCCCTCCTCAATCTGCCAGACGCGCGTGGCGAACCGGTTGATGAAGTAGCGGTCGTGCGAGACGAAGATCATGGTCTCGGAAAAATCGTCGATGGCGTCCTCCAGCCACTCGCGCGAGAGGATGTCCAGGTGGTTGGTCGGCTCGTCCAGAAACAGGGTGTTGACGCCGGTGTTCATAAACAGGCAGAGCTTGAGCCGCGTCTTTTCGCCGCCCGAGAGCACGCCCACCGTCTTGAACACCTCGTCCCCCGTAAAGCCGAAGGCGGCCAGCCGGTCGCGCGCCTGCTGGGTGTCGGCCCGCGTCTCGTAAAGCAGCGTGTCGAGCAGGTTCCGCTCGGGGTGTTCAAAGGATACGACCTGCGGCAAATACCCTTCCTTAACGCCGGTGCCCTCGTAAAAAGCCCCTTTCAGGGCCGGCTGCCTGCGCAAAAGGGTGGTCAGCAGGGTGGTTTTCCCGCAGCCGTTAGGCCCGAGCAGCGCAATGCGCTCGCCGCGGAACACCATGCCGCTGAAGTCCTGCACCAGCGGACGGTCGTACCCGACCGAAAGCCCCTCGATCTGCATGACCTCGCTGCCCGACTGCTCCGCCGCGGCAAAGCGGTTTTTCAGCTTGTGCTGCCGCCGGATGGTCTCGATGCGCTCCATGCGCTCAAGGCGCTTTTCCATGGCAAAGGCCCGCCGCATGACCTTTTTGTTGCCGAGTCCCCAGCCCTTCATGCGCTCGACGGTAAAGCTGAGGCGCTCAAACTCCTTGTCCTGCCGCTTCTTCTGCTTTTCCAAAAGCTCCATCATCTCGTCGCGGCGGTCGACGTACTGGCTGTAATTGCCGGGGTAAGAAGTCAGCGTGCCGTCGCGCATCTCGAGCGTGCGCGAGGTGACGCGGTCGAGAAAATAGCGGTCGTGCGAAATGATGAGCACCGTCCCCTTAAAGGCCCGCAGGTACTCCTCGAGCCACTCGATGGAGGCGAGGTCCAAATGGTTGGTCGGCTCATCGAGCAGCAGAATATCGACGCCCGAAAGCATGATGCGCGCCAGGTTGACGCGGGTCTTTTCCCCGCCCGACAGGCTCATAAAGGGGCGGGCCTGCATGTCGGGCGGAATGCCGAGGCCGTTTGTCATGCGCTGGTAGGCGACCTCGAGATCGTAGCCGCCGCCGTCCTCGAAGGCGGTCTGTACCGTGGCATAGGCCGCCATGTCGACCGGCTTTCCGGCCGCCATCTCCTCCTCCATGCGGCGCATCCGGGCGCCCAGCGCCTCCAAGTGCGCAAAGGCCTGCCACAAAACCTCGCGCACCGTCAGCTCGGGCGGCACGTCGGGCAGCTGCTCTAAAAACCCGATGCGGCGGCCGCGCGCAACGGACACCTGCCCGCCGTCGTACGGCAAAAGCCCGGCCAGCACCTTGAAAAGGGTGGTCTTGCCGCAGCCGTTGGCGCCGACGACGCTGGCCCGCTCGCCCGTCTGCAATTCAAAGGAAAGGTCGCGCAGAATGTGCCTTTCTCCAAAATAGACCTGAAGTCCCGTTACGCTGATTTCCGTCATTTTATCTCTCCGGTCTGTTGTTGATGCTGCCATCGCAGCCCGTGCGGCCAAAAGGCGCCGCACTCCCGCGGCGCGCGAAAAAGGGGGGAAACGCTCTCTCCGCCGCGGCGCGCCTCACGCCGCACTCCCGCAGCGCGCGGGAAGCCGCGCTATTCCTTCTGCTCCGCCCCTTCCGACGAAAGCTGCCGCGGATCCTGCCCCTCGGGGGTCACGATGTACAGGTAAACCTCTTTGACGACAATTTTCAAAATGGCGGCGATGGGCACCGAAATGAGCATGCCGGCCGGTCCCCACAGCTCGTTGCTGGCCAAAATGGCGAACATGACGGTAATGGGGTGAATGCCCGTCAAATCGCCCTGCACCTTGGGCACGACGACGTTGCCCTCGATTTGCTGCACAATGAGCACAAAGATGACGACGGTGACCGCCTTGCCCACCCCGAGCGTAATCAGGGCGAAGAAGCCCTCGACGACGCCGGCGATGATGGAGCCGAAATAGGGGATAAAGTCGAGCACAAAGGACATGAGCGCAAAAATAAAGGCGTAATGCACACCGATGATGCGCAGGCCGATATAGGTGCACACCGCCATGCCGGCCGAAATGAGCACCTTGGACTTGATGTAGGTCCACGACACGCGGTTGGCGCGCTCCAGCACGCTGCTGACCCGCCTTCCGACGCGCCCCGGAAGCGTGGCGACAAAGGCGCTTATCAGCTTGCGGCCGTCCAGCATGAAGTAGACGACCAGAATGAGGACGATGACGCCGTCAAACAGGCGCAGGGAAAGGTTGACGACGGTCGACAGAAGGCCGGTCAGGAAGGCGGAAATATACCGGTCGCTCTCGGCCAGCAGGCCGGCGACGGTTTCGATGACCGACGGCGGCACGCCCAGCTCGCTCAGGTAGTGCACGCCGCTGTCCAGCAGGCTGTCAAAGTTGGAGGCGTAGCGCTGAATCTCCGTCACCAGATTGTTGATTTGCACGATGGCGCGGGGCAGCGTCACCGACACCAGCCCCACGATCAGAAGAATGAACAGAAAAAGCACGACCAAAACGGCCGCCCCGCGCTTGAAATGCGCCTTTTTCTGCAAAAGCCCGGCCAGCGGGCTGAGCACATAGGCGATAATGGCGGCCAGCAGAAAGAGCATCAGGACATCCCAAAAGCGCGCCACCATCGCAATGGCGGCAATCGAAAGCGCAATCAGCAGCAAAAGCTTTGTGTTGCTCAAGCACACACCCCCTCATTGCCTTCTATTATATCTGTTTCACCCGGCATACGCAAGCAATAACAAACGCCCGGCAAAAAGCGCGCCGCTCCGAAGAGCGGCGCGCTTTGATGAAAGCGTGCAGGCTGCCGTGTCAAAGCCCGTTACCGGTCCCCTTTTGCGCCGATGCGCGCGCAGGCGCAGAAATGTCCGCCGCCCAAATCGCGCAGCGCAGGGTCAGTGCCAAGACAGGCGTCGGTCGCGTATTCGCACCGCGCAGCAAAGCGGCAGCCCGGCTTGGGATTGATGGGGCTGGTTACCTCGCCGCGAATGACCTTGATCTCCTTGTTGCGCATCTCGACGTCGGGCTCGGGGATGGCGGCCAGCAGCGCCTGTGTATACGGGTGCTGCGGGCTTTCAAAGAGGACGTCGGTCGGCGCCCGCTCAACGCACTGTCCGAGGTACATGACGGCGATCTCGCTCGAGATATGCCGCACAACCGACAGGTCGTGGGTGATAAACATATAGGTCAGGCCCAGCTCATCCTGAAGGTCCATGAGCAGGTTGAGAATCTGCGCCTGAATGGAGACGTCCAGCGCCGAAACCGGCTCATCGCACACGATGAACTTGGGGTTGAGCGACAGCGCGCGGGCAATGCCGATGCGCTGGCGGCGGCCGCCGTCCAGCTCGTGCGGGTACGCGCCCGCCAGACGCGAGGCCAGGCCGACGGTGTCCATCAGGCGGGCCGTCTGGTTCCAGACCTCCTGCTTGGTGGCGTAAACCTTGTTGACAATCATGTACTCGGCAATGATCTCGGCCACCGACATGCGCGGGTTGATGGAAGAATAGGGGTCCTGGAAGATGATCTGCATCTTCTTGCGCATTTCCCGCATTTCCTTTTTGTTCATGCCCACGATGCTCTTGCCCTCGAAGAGGACGTCGCCGCCCGACGGCTCGATGAGCCGCAGAATGGTGCGCCCCAGCGTAGACTTGCCGCAGCCCGACTCGCCGACAACGCCGAGCGTTTTTCCCTCTTCAATGGTGATGTTGACGTTGTCGACGGCGTGAAGCTCGCCGGAGGCTACCTTGAAATACTTTTTCAGATCGCGTGTTTCAAGAATGGGCGTCGTCATCTCTCGCTTCCCCCTTCCGTGTACAGGTGGCAGCACACCTGATGTGTGCCCTCGGCGTGCACGCCCGGATGCTCGGTTTTGCATTTTTCCATGCAGTTCGGGCAGCGCGGCCAGAACCGGCAGCCGTCGGGCAGGTTGGTCGGGTCGGGCATCAGGCCGGCAATGGGCGACAGCCTTTTGGACTTGTTGCGCAGGCTGGGAATGGAGCCGAACAGCCCAACGGTATAGGGGTGGTGCTTTTCGCCTTTGAAAATATCGTACAGCGTTCCCTGCTCGATAATTTCGCCGGCATACATGACGGCCACAGTGTCGCAGGTCTGCGCGACGACGCCGAGGTCATGGGTGATCATAATCATCGAGGTGCCCAGCCTGTCGCGCAAATCGCGCATCATGAGCAGCACCTGCGCCTGAATGGTGACGTCAAGCGCCGTTGTCGGCTCGTCGGCAATCAAAAGCTCCGGCTCGCAGGCCAGCGCCATCGCAATGACGACGCGCTGCTTCATGCCGCCCGAAAACTGGTGCGGGTAGTCCTTTTTGCGGCTGGGCAAAATGCCGACCATGGTCAGCACCTCGTCGACGCGCTTTTCGATCTCTTCCTTGCTCTTGTTGCTCAGGTTGTGCAGCGACAACGCCTCGCCAATCTGCTCGCCGACCGTCAGCACCGGGTTCAGCGACGTCATGGGGTCCTGAAAGATCATGGCGATTTTCTCGCCGCGGATTTCGCGCATCTTGTTCTCGGGGTGCTTGAGAAGGTCCTCGCCCTCGAACTCGATTTCGCCCTTTTCGACAATGCCGATGCGCTCGGGCAAAAGCCGCATCAGCGTCAGCGCCGTCGTCGTTTTGCCGGCGCCCGTTTCGCCCACCAGGCCCAGCGTTTTTCCGCGCTCGAGTGAAAAGCTGACGCCGTTGACGGCGTGAACCGTTTCAAGGTCGGTTTTATAGATGACGGTCAAGTCTTTTACATTCAACAAAACATCGCTCATGCTTCCGCCCTCCTACGATTTCAGCTTGGGATCGAGCGCGTCGCGCAGACCGTCGCCGACCAGGTTCATCGACAGCGACGCCAGAATGATGAAGGCGCCGGGGAAGATGATCATGGTCGGGTTGGTGCGCAGGAACTCGCGCGCCTCGCTGATGATAGAGCCCCATTCGGGCTGCGGCGGGTTGACGCCCAGGCCGAGGAAACTCATCGACGCGGCCGCCAGAATCATGCTGGAAACGCTCATGGTGGTCTGAACAATCAGGGGACCTAAGGCGTTGGGCAGGATGTGCTTGAGCAGAATGCGCGCGTCGCGCGTTCCGCCGGCGCGGGCCGCTTCGATATACTCCTGTCCGGTAATGCCCAGCACCGACGAGCGCACAATGCGGGCAAAGCCGGGAATGTGCGAAATGGTCAGCGCCAGAATGAGGTTGAAAATGCTGGAACCGAGCGCCGCGACAATGGCCAGCGCCAGCAGAATACTCGGAATGGCCGACAACACGTCCATGATGCGCATGATGATGTTGTCGAGCGGGTCTCCGTAATACCCGGCGATCAGGCCGAAAATCGCGCCGAAGAACATGGAAACAACACTGCACGTGAAGCCGATAAAGAGCGAAATACGGCCGCCGTGCAGGCAGCGCGCCAGAATGTCGCGCCCATAGCCGTCGGTTCCGAACAGGTGGGCGGACGAGGGCGGCTGCAATTTCTCCTTGAGGTTCATGGTAATGCAGACCTCGTACGGCTCGATCAGGCTGGCCGAGGCCATCAGCACAACGAGGAGCAAAATGGTGACAAGCCCCACCATCGCCAGCTTATTCTTTTTAAAGCGGCGCCAGATTTCCTTTATCTGGCTCTGTTTTTTCATGGTAATGGCCGTTTGCGTTTCGTGTTTGACCTGCTTTCCCATCTCAGCTCCTCCTTCCCGAATACTTGGCCTTGATGCGCGGATCGACAAAGGCGTACAGCAAATCGACGCACAGCATAATGGCGGCAAACATGAACGCCAGGCACATGGTTCCGCCCATAACGACCGGAACGTCCTTCTGCTTGATGCCGTTGACGATGTAGGTGCCCAGCCCCGGAATGGAAAAGAGGGTCTCGGTGACAATCGCGCCGCCCAGAAGGCCGCCGAAGTTGACGCCGATGATGGTGATGACGGGCATCAGGGCGTTTTTCATGGCGTGCTTCCAGATGACGGTGCGCTCGGCGGCGCCCTTCGCGCGGGCCGTGCGGATGTAGTCCTGGCGGATGGTTTCAAGCATGCTCGAACGGGTAAAGCGCAGCTGCTGCGCGGCGTACATGACGCCCAGCGCTACCGTGGGCAGCACATAGCCCTTCCATGTGTCGACGCCGCTGGTCGGCAGCCAGCCCAGCTTCAGCGAAAAGATAACCATCAGCATCATGCCGACCCAGAAGGCCGGCGCGGCCGCCAGAAAAAGCGCGATAAAGGTCGGAATGGTATCGAGAAGCGAGTACTGCTTGACGGCCGACAGAACACCGATGGGAATGCCGACGACGCCGGCAAAAAC
>CAKUPI010000010.1 GCA_934675045.1 uncultured Eubacteriales bacterium | reverse complement strand
CTCCAGCACCCGCCGGTTGAGCGGCTCCTCGTATAAAACAACGTCGGGCTTGACGACGCCCCCGCACGGGCAGTGCGGAACGCCCGTCGAGTTTTTGATAAACTCCGCGTCGAAAAAGGCGCCGCAGCGCCGGCAGTAATTGCGGTGTATCGACCCGTGCAGCTCAAGCACCCGCTTGCTGCCGGCCGCCTGATGCAGCCCGTCGATGTTCTGCGTGATGACGGCGGTCAGCTTTCCCTCGCGCTCAAGCTCGGCCAGCCTGCGGTGGGCGGCGTTGGGATGGACGTCGAGCACCAGCATCTTTTCGCGGTAAAACCGGTAAAAGGTCTCCGGGTCGCGCAGAAAAAAGCTGCGGCTCAGGATGGTTTCGGGCGGAACGTCATAGCTTTGGCTGTACAGGCCGTCCGGGCTGCGGAAGTCCTTCACGCCGGATTCGGTGCTGACGCCGGCTCCGCCGAAAAAAACGATGCGTTTACTTTGGGCAATCATGTTCTCCAGGCTCTGATTCACTGTAAGCTCCCCTTCAGCACGTCGACAAACTGCCCGAGACGGGCAATCCGAATGTCATAGGCGCCCAAAACGTCGGGCTTTTGCCGGTCGGGGCAGTACCAGCAGGCGGTGACGCCCGCCGTGCGCGCCCCTTTCATGTCGCTCGTCAGGCTGTCGCCCAGCAGCACGACCCGGCTGCGGTCCACCGGGCCGATGGCGGCGAACACCTTGTCAAAATACGCCCTGGACGGCTTCTGCGCGCCCAGCTCGTGCGAAATAAAGACCCCTTCAAAGAAAACGTCCAGCCCGGTTTTTTTCAGGCGCCGGCGCTGCACCTGCCCGACGCCGTTGGTGACGACGAAAAGCCGCGCCAGCTGCGACGCCTGCCGCAGCATTTCCGCGGCGCCGTCGACCGGAAAAGCCTGCGTGGCCAGCGATTCCATGTACCGGGCGTTCAGCCCCTCGGGCAGCGGGCGGCCAAGCTCGCCGAACAGCTGCGCAAACCGCTTTTCCCACAGCTGCGGGCGGTCGATCTCCCCCTTTTCAAGGCGCTTCCACAGCGCGTCGTTGATCTCGTGGTAGCGCACGGCCGTTTCCTCGCAAAAGGGAATGTCAAAGGCCGCAAAGGCGTCGGCCAGCGCCGCCCTTTCCGAGCGGCCGAAATCCAAAAGCGTGTCATCCACGTCGATGAGCGCGATGCTGTACTGCATGGGTCGATCCCTCCTTTCTGTATCATATCACAAAGAACGCGCGTCACCAAGAGGGTATTTTGCACATTATAGCTTTTCCCTCATTGTGCCCGGGCATATATTACAGATATCAATTGGACAAACCCGCCTTTGCGGACTACACTAAAGATAACGTCTGAAAGTTTTGGAAAAGAGGTTATGCACAGATGAAAAAGTTCAAGAAAGCCGCTTCCCTCCTCAGCTTCACCTTGGCTGTCTGCCTGCTGCTCGCCATGACGGCCGTCGCCGGGTTCCACTACCCCATCTTCATCAACGGCGAGCTGACCGATCTCAAGGGCGACACCACAAACGGCGTCACCTCGATTGGCCTGCGCGCGCTGGCCGAAAAGCTGGGCTTCGACGTCGATTTTGTCGACAATCAGATTTTGATCAACGACCCCTCTGACGACGTCACCATCACCACCCTTGCCGAAAACAACAACGGCGAAAACACCAACCTGCAAAAAGAGTTCGGCTTCTCGGTCATCATCGAAAGAGGCGACGACAAGATCCTCTTTGACACGGCCAAGGCCGGCCAGTTCCTCAAAAACGCCGAGGCGCTCGGCATCGACCTCAGCGACTGCAACACCATGGTGCTCAGCCACGCCCACTACGACCACTGCGGCGGCGTTCTGGATTTTTACAACAAGTTCGGCGCCGAGAACAAGACCCTGTTCGTCAAAAACTCCTTCTTTGAAAATGCCGACGCCAAGTACTACCACGACACCGTCGGCCAGAAGTTCGATTTCTCTGACGGCACGATCGGCTACTTCCCCATCGGCATCAACTTCTCCGAGTCCGATCTGAAAAACAAGGGCGTCACCATCGAATACATGGACGGCGAATCCATCAAGATTGCCGACGGCATCACCGTTTACGGAAGCTTTACGCCCAGAATGGACGAAAAAATGACCTATCAGCTGGAAAACGGCCAGTACGAAATCGACGACTTCGATGAAGAAGTGGCCGTCGCCATCGAAACCTCCAAAGGCCTCGTCATCGTTTCCGGCTGCTCGCACAACGGCATTGTCAACATCGTCAACAACATCAAGGCCAAGACCGGCAAGGACGTCTACGCCGTCATCGGCGGCTTCCACCTGCTGGACGCCACCGAGGAGCAGATTCAGGACACCATCGACCTCTTCAAGACGCTCGGCGTCGAAAAGATCGGCCTGTCCCACTGCACCGGCCCCAAGGCGACCGAAATGTTCAAGGCCCAGCTGGGCGAGCAGACCTTTGTCAACGTCACCGGCAGCGTCGTCACCATTCGATAACTTCCACCTTTTCTCTGTCCCCCGGGCTGCGCGGTCCGGGGGATTTTTTATTGTTCTTTCTCCGGCAGAGGGTATCGCTTTTGGCGGTTTTATGGTATACTGATATTCGCTTGTCAATTGCAAGGAGGCTGGACCGGTTTGAAATATTCAAAAAAACTGCACGGAAACCTGCTGCTCGTTCTCACCGCCTTTATCTGGGGCGTTTCCTTTGTCGCCCAGACGGTCGGCATGGAGCATGTAGGCCCCTTTACCTTTAACGCCATCCGCTTTTTGCTGGGCGGCGCCGTTCTGCTGCCGCTGGTGCGCCGCAACGCTGCCCGCGCGCGCCGGAGCCAGAGCGCCGTGCCCCCCCGCCTTCTGCTGACCGGCGGCGTGCTGTGCGGGCTGGCCCTGTTTGTCGCGTCCACCCTTCAGCAGCTCGGCATTCAGACGACCTCGCCGGGCAAGGCCGGCTTTATCACGGCGCTGTACATCATCATCGTGCCCCTGCTCGGGCTTTTTCTCAAAAAGAAGCCGCCCGCGCTCGTGTGGATCGGCGTCGTGCTGGCCACGGGCGGCATGGCCCTTTTGTGCCTCAACGAGAGCATGAGCATTTCGCGCGGGGATTTCCTCGTCTTTCTGTGCGCCGTCTGCTTCTCCTTCCACATTCTCACCATCGACCACTTTTCCCCCCAAATGGACGGCGTCACGCTGTCGTGCATCCAGTTTTTTGTCAGCGGCCTCTTTTCCCTGATCCCGGCCCTCCTCTTCGAGCAGCCGGCATGGACGCAAATCGCAAGCGCGCGCATGCCCCTTCTGTACTCCGGTATTTTGTCCTGCGGCGTCGCCTACACCCTTCAGGTTGTGGCGCAGCGGGACACCGACCCGACCGTCGCTTCCCTGCTTTTGAGCCTTGAATCGGTCTTTGCCGTGCTGGGCGAGGGGGTGCTTTTGCGCCAGTGGCCCACAGCGCGGGAAGCTCTGGGCTGTCTTTTGATGTTTATCGCCATTGTTCTGGCGCAGCTTGACCCCGCCGAACTCAAGCGCCGCTTGCCGGGCAAAAAGCCGCCCGCTTCCAAACGCCTGTAAAAAAACAAAAAGCGATGGGCTTTTCCCATCGCTTTTGATTTTACCGCAAAAGGGCCTGCACCAGCGCGTCAAGCTGCGCGCCGTCGCTTTCCTTGAAGGCGCCGCGCAGCGTGACGACCGGCTCTGCAAGGGTGATTTCCTTCATCGGGGACAAAAGCTCCTTCATGATCCGCGCCGCCGACGGCGCCCACGACCCGTTTTCTATCAGGCCGACGGTGCGCTTTTGGTAGTTTTTGGACTTCAGATGATGCAGAAACTTCTCCATGGCCGGCATGACGCCGCCGTCATACGACGAGGCGGCCAGCACCACCTTGCCGAACTCGAAGGCCCCCTCGACGGCCTCGGACAGATCGCCGCGGGCCAGATCGATCATTTCCACCTCGGGGCAGCCCGCGGCGCGCAGGCGATCGGCCAGACTGTGCGCCGCCTGCGCCGTATTGCCGTGCAGGCTGGCATAGGCGATGAAAACGCCCGGGCTTTCGACGCCGTAGCTGCTCCAAATCCGGTATTTTTCCAGGTAATCGCCGAGGTTCTCCGTCAGCACCGGCCCGTGCAGCGGGCAGATGATGCGGATGTCGAGCGCGGCCGCCTTTTTGAGCAGCGCCTGCACCTGCGCGCCGTACTTGCCGACAATGTTGAAGTAGTAGCGCCGCGCCTCGCACGCCCAGTCCTCCTGTACGGACAGCGCGCCGAACTTTCCGAATCCGTCGGCGCTGAACAGCACCTTGTCGCAGCTGTCGTAGCTGACCATGACCTCGGGCCAGTGCACCATGGGGGCCATGACAAAGGTCAGCTCGTGGCGGCCGAGCTTTAAGGTATCACCCTCTTTGACCGTGACGGCGTCCTTGAGGTCCAAATCAAAATACTGCTGCAGCATGGGGAAGGTTTTGGCGTTTCCGACCAGCCGCACGCCCGGGTATTTATCGACCAGAGCCTTCACGCTGGCGGCGTGGTCGGGCTCCACGTGTGAAACGACCAGATAATCGGGGCTTTTCCCCTGCAGCTCTCGCTCGAGGTTGTCCAAAAACTGCGCGGTGGCGCGGCTGTCCACCGTGTCCATCACGGCAATTTTCTCGTCCAGAATGACATACGAGTTGTAAGACACCCCGTTGGGAACGGCATACTGTCCCTCGAACAAATCAAGGGTCGTATCGTCTGCGCCGATATATCGGATATCCTTTGTAACGGTCATAAGCATACCTCCTGCAAAATCATATTTCCCCGCCGCAAAGAGCGGCCCGTACCGGTTATTATACACGATTTCCGGCACTTTGTCACGCCTGCACGGCGATAAAAAGCGGCGGGCTTAAGGCCCGCCGCCCTCTGAAAAAAACCGGTTTACTTCTTCTGATGCGCGCGCAGCTCTTCAATGAGCGCCGGAACGACCTTCATCACGTCGCCGACGATGCCGTAATCGGCCACCTCAAAAATCGGGGCCGTTTCATCGCGGTTGATGGCGACAATGACGTCGGAGTCCTCCATGCCGGCGAGGTGCTGAATGGCGCCCGAAATGCCGCAGGCGATGTACAGCTGGGGCCGCACCGTCTTGCCGGTCTGGCCGACCTGGCGGTCCTTGGCAATCCAGCCGGCGTCGACCGCGGCGCGCGAGGCGGAAACGGTGCCGCCCAGCACTTCGGCCAGCTCTTCCAGCAGCTTGAAGTTTTCGGGCGCGCCCATGCCGCGGCCGCCCGAGACCAGAATCTTGGCGTCCTGAATGTCCACCGCTTCGGCAACGGCCTTGACGACCTCGAGAATCTCGACATTTTTCGTCTCGGCGGGGACGGCCCAGTCAAGGCTGACCACCTCGCCGCGGCGGCCGGCGTCGGCCGGCATGCGCTGCATGACGCCGGGGCGCACAGTGGCCATCTGCGGCCGGTGAGCGGGACACAGGATGGTGGCCATGATGTTGCCGCCAAAGGCCGGGCGCGTCATCATCAGGTTTCCGGTCTCCTCCTGAATGTCCAGACCGGTGCAGTCGGCCGTCAAGCCGGTGTGGACGCGCGCCGAAACGCGGGGCGCGAGGTCACGGCCGATGGCCGTCGCCGGAGTCAGCACAATTTCCGGCCTGTACTCCCGAATCACTTTGTTCATGGCCCAGGCATAGGGCTCGGTCATGTAGGTCTCAAGCTCGGGCCTGTCCAGCACCAGAACGCGGTCGGCACCGGCGGCGATCAGCTCGCCGGCCAGATCGGCCACCCGGTACCCGAGCAAAACGGCGGTGACCTGCGCGCCGCGGGCCTGCGCCAGCTCGTGCGCCTTGCCGAGAAGCTCAAATGCGACACCGGCAACCTTGCCGTCGACCTGCTGGGCGAAGACAAAGACGCCCTTAAACTCTGCATTGTTCATCTTTCTCCGCCTCCCTTAAATGATGTGTTTTTCCGCAAGATACCGGACAATGGCCTGCGCTCCTTCGCGCGGGTCAAGCTTTTCGACCGTTCCGGCAGCCTTGGGGGTTTTGGTAAAGGACTTGAATACGCGGGTGGGCGACCCGGCGAGACCGATGTTGTCGTCGCCGATGTCAAGATCGGGGCGGGTAAAGGCGGTGACCTCCTTGCGGCGGAAGGCGTCAAAGATGCCGCCCGGCGTCATGTAGCGCGGGGTGTTCATCTCGCTCAGCGCCGTGATCAGGCAGGGCAGCTTGGCGCGAATGACGTGATAGCGGTCCTCGTACTGGCGCTTGACGACGACGCTGTCGCCCTCAAGGCGCAAATCCTCGGCGTAGCTGATGTGCGCCAGGCCGAGGTGCTCGGCAATCTGCGGGCCGACCTGCGCGGTGTCGCCGTCGATGGCCTGACGGCCGGTGATGATCAGGTCGCAGGGCAGCTTTTTGATGGCGGCCGCCAGCGTGGACGAGGTCGCCCAGGTGTCGGCGCCGCCGAAGGCGCGGTCGGTGACAAGCACGGCCTCGTCGGCGCCCATGGCGAGCGCCTCGCGCAGTGCCAGATCGGCCTGCGGCGGGCCCATGCTGACGACGGTGACGTGCGCGCCGCACTGGTCCTTGAGGCGCAGCGCGGCCTCGAGACCTGCCTTGTCGTCGGGGTTGATGATGGACGGAACGCCGTCGCGAATGAGGGTGCCGGTCACGGGGTCGAGGCGCACTTCCGTCGTGTCGGGCACCTGCTTGATGCAGACAATAATGTTCATGACCTGTCTCCTCCCTTACAGCGTACCGGCGATGACCATGCGCTGGACCTCGCTGGTGCCCTCGTAAATTTCCGTGATCTTGGCGTCGCGCATCATGCGCTCGACCGGGTATTCGCGGGTGTAGCCGTAACCGCCGAAGAGCTGCACGCACTTGGTGGTGACCTCCATGGCCGCTTCCGACGCAAAGAGCTTGGCCATGGCCGCTTCCTCCGAGAAGCGCTTTTTGGTGTCCTTGGCCATCGCGGCGCGGTAAACGAGCAGGCGGGCGGCCTCGATGCGGGTCTTGAGGTCGGCCAGCGTGAACTGCGTGTTCTGGAACTTCATGATCGGGCGGCCGAACTGCTTGCGCTCTTTGACGTACTTAACCGTCTCGTCAAAGGCGCCCTGCGCCAGACCGAGCGCCTGCGCGGCAATGCCGATGCGGCCGCCGTCCAGCGTCTGCATGGCGATGCCGAAGCCCTTTCCTTCCTGCCCGAGCAGGTTTTCGGCGGGGACGATGCAGTTTTCAAAGATCAGCTCGGTCGTCGAGCTGCCGCGAATGCCCATCTTCTTTTCCTTGGTGCCGATGGAAAAGCCCGGGAAGTCCTTTTCGACGATAAAGGCCGAGATGCCCTTGGTCCCCTTGGACTTGTCGGTCATGGCGAAAATGATGTAGACATCGGCCTCGCCGCCGTTGGTGATGAAGATTTTGCTGCCGTTGAGAACATAGTGATCGCCCTGTTTTTCCGCACGGGTCTGCTGGCCCGAAGCGTCGGTGCCGGCGCCCGGCTCGGTCAGGCCGAAAGCGCCCAGTTTTTCGCCCCGCGCCATCGGAACCAGATACTTTTCAATCTGCTCCGGGGTGCCGAACTGTTTGATGGGGTTGGCGCCCAGCGAGGTGTGGGCCGACAGGATGACGCCCGTTGTGCCGCAGACGCGCGACAGCTCCTCAACGCACAGGACATAGGTCAGGGTATCGCAGCCCTGCCCGCCGGCCTCGCGGGGGAAGGGTATCCCCATAAAGCCGTACTTTTTCATCTTCTCCACCGTTTCGCGGGGGAAGCGTTCGGTTTCGTCCACCTCTTGGGCGATGGGCTTGACCTCGGTTTCGGCGAACTTACGGAACAGCTCGCGTGCCATTACGTGCTCTTTCGACAGAGCGAAGTCCATGGTTCTTCCTCCTTGTTCTTTCGCAACTTATGCTTTTGTATAGTCGTAGAAGCCCTTGCCGGTCTTGCGGCCAAGCAAACCGGCGCGGACCATCTTTTTAAGCAGGTAGGCGGGGCGGTACTTGGGATCGCCCGTCTCGTGGTACAGAACCTCCATAATGGCGAGCACGACGTCAAGGCCGATGAGGTCGCCCAGCTCGAGCGGGCCCATGGGGTGGTTGGCGCCCAGCTTCATGGCGGTGTCGATGTCGGCGGCCGACGCGACGCCCTCGGCGTAGACGGAGATGCCCTCGTTGATCAGGGGGACGAGAAGGCGGTTGACGACAAAGCCGGCCGACTCGTTGACCTGTACCGGGACCTTGCCCAGTCCCTCGGCGATTCCGGCGACTTTTGCCGTCAGCTCGCCGGGCGTTTCCATGCCGGCGATGACCTCGACCAGCTTCATGACGGGCGCGGGGTTGAAAAAGTGCATGCCGATGACGGGGCGCTTCAGGCCGTGCCCGATTTCCGTGATGGACAGCGAAGAGGTGTTGGTCGCGAACACGCAGTCCTCTTTGCAGATGCTCTCCAGCTCGCGGAAGGTCTGGCGCTTGATCTCCATGTTCTCCACGGCGGCCTCGACGATGAGATCGCACTCTCCGCAAATCTCCTTCAGGCCGGTCGCAATCCGGGCCAGGACGGCGTCGGCCTCGCTCTGCTCCATCTTGCCCTTGGCAATGCGCTTTTCAAAGCCCTTGGCAATCCGGCTCTTGCCCTTTGCGGCCAGCTCTTCGCTGATGTCGCACAGGCAGACGTTCCACCCCCCCTGCGCGAAGACCTGCGCGATTCCGCCGCCCATGGTGCCGGCGCCGATGATCCCAACTTTCATGTCTTCTTTCCTCCAGTTCTCTTTTCTATCCTGACGAGCGTTCGCTCAGCGGTTCCGAAAGCCCTCGACCTTGCGCTTTTCCAAAAAGGCCTGCATGCCCTCGCGCTGGTCCTCGGTTTCAAAGCAGCTGCCGAACAGCTTTTCCTCGATGACGACGGCGCTGTCCATGTCGGTCTGCATGCCCTCGTTGATGGCCTTTTTGCAGGCGCGGACGGCAATGGGGGCGTTTGCGGCGATAATGCCGGCCAGCTTCCGCGCGGCGGGCAGCAGCTCCTCCTGCGGGTAAACGGCGTTGACCAGCCCGACGCGCAGCGCCTCGTCGGCCTTGATGCTGCGGCCGCTGTAAATCATCTCTTTGGCCCTGCCCGTCCCGACGGTGCGGGCCAGACGCTGGGTGCCGCCAAAGCCCGGCGTGATGCCAAGCCCGACCTCGGGCTGCCCGAATACGGCGTTTTGCGAGCAGATGCGGATGTCGCAGCTCAGCGAAAGCTCGCAGCCGCCGCCCAGCGCAAAGCCGTTGACCGCCGCGATGACCGGCACGGGGAAGCACTCGATCGCGCGGAACAGGTCGTTGCCCTTTTTCCCAAAGGCCTCCCCTTCCGCCTTGCTCAGGGCGCTCATCTCGCCGATGTCGGCGCCGGCCACAAAACTCTTTTCGCCCGCGCCGGTCAAAATGACGCAGCGCACCGTTTCCAAATCGATGCTGTCAAAGGTCTGCTTGAGCTCCTCGAGCACGGTGCTGTTGAGGGCGTTGAGGGCCTTGGGGCGGTTGACGGTGACAACGGCCGTGGCCCCTTCCTGCTCATACACAATGTAGTTCATCGTTTTCATCGCTCTCCTCTCAGTCTCGTTCGACAACGGTGGCACAGCCCATGCCGCCGCCGATGCACAGGGTAGCCAGTCCGCGCCCGGCGCCGCGCTTTTGCATTTCGTGCAGCAGCGTGACCAGAATACGGCAGCCCGAAGCCCCGACCGGGTGGCCCAGCGCAATGGCGCCGCCGTTGACGTTGACCCGGCTCATGTCAAAGCCCAGCTCGCGGGCGACCACGATGGCCTGCGCCGCAAAGGCCTCGTTGGCCTCGATGAGATCAAAGCTGCCGACGCTCAAGCCGGTTCTGGCCAGCACCTTTTTTGTGGCGGCGATGGGACCGATGCCCATGACGGCGGGGTCGACGCCGCCCAACGCGCCCGCACTCCAGGTGGCCATCGGCTGAACGCCCAGCTCGCGGGCCTTGTCCCCGCTCATGACGACCACCGCGGCGGCGCCGTCGTTGATGGACGAGGCGTTGCCGGCCGTCACCACGCCGCCCTCTTTAAAGGCGGGCCGTAAGCGGGCCAGCCCCTCGGGTGTCGTGCCGGGGCGCGGCCCCTCGTCGGTGTCGACGACCACGGTTTCCTTCCTCTTTTTGACCTCGATGGGGACGATTTCGTCCCGGAACCGGCCGCTTTCCCGCGCGGCGCAGGCCCTGCGCTGGCTTTCGGCCGCAAAGGCGTCCAGCTCCTCGCGGGTCAGGCCCCACCTTTCCGCCACGTTTTCGGCCGTCATTCCCATGTGGTAATCGTTGAACGCGTCCCACAGCGCGTCGTGAACCATCGAGTCAATCAAAGCGGCGTTGCCCATGCGGTAGCCGTAACGGCCGTTTTTCATCAGATACGGCCCCTGCGACATGTTTTCCATGCCGCCGGCGACGACGATGTCGGCCTCGCCGCACTGAATCATCTGCGCCGCCAGATTGACGCTGTGCAGGCCGGAGCCGCAGACGACGTTGACGGTGACCGCCGGGGTCTCGACGGGCAGACCGGCCATGACGGCGGCCTGGCGGGCGACGTTCTGCCCCAGCCCGGCCTGAATGACGCAGCCCATGTACACATGGTCCACCTGCTCCGGCCGAACGCCGGCGCGCTCCAGCGCCGAGCGGATGACGGCGGCGCCGAGCTGTACGGCGGGAACGGTGCTGAGCTCACCCCCCATGGTGCCGACGGCGGTGCGGCAGGCGCCCGCCAAAACGATTTTCTTTGCCATAGTTTTTTCTCCTTGCTGTTCAAAAATGGCCGGCCGGCTTTTCGACTCGGGACCTCCTGCCTGCTGCGCGCGATATCCGCCTGCCTATTAGTGTACTCCTTTTTTCCGTCTTGTCAAACTATTATCAATATTTTTTATCCATCTTGGCCGGTTTTTCCCAAAAAACCCCCGCAATTTTTCACACCGGCGGCAAACTTTGCGCCTTCACGGGGCTCACTTTCGGCGAAAGGCCGTTGGATTTTGTACAAAAGAAGCGCTATGCAAGAAGCTTTTTCTCTGCATAACGCTCTTTCGGGCACTGTGCCGCCGAATCGTTATACCTTGATCTCGACAGAGACCGCTGCGTCGTCGTACTGACTGAGCACCGGTTCGACCCGCTCGCGCAGGAAGTCCTCGGTCTGCATGGGAGCGCAGCCGACAAAGTCGAGCGGATTGAGGTGCTTTTCCAGCTCCTCGCGGGTGACGCCGAAGGCGGGGTCGGCGGCAATGCGATCGAGCAGGTCGTTGTCGCCGCCCTCCATCTTGATGACGCGGCCGGCTTCCATGGAGTGCTGGCGGATGTGCTCGTGCAGCTCCTGCCGGTCCCCGCCGCGCTTGACGGCGTCCATCATGATGTTTTCCGTGGCCATAAAGGGCAGCTCGGCGCGCAGGCGCTTTTCAATGACCTTGGGGTAGACGACAAGGCCCGAGGCGACGTTCAGGTAAAGGCTGAGAATGGCGTCGCAGGCGAGGAAGGCCTCGGCGACGGCGATGCGCTTGTTGGCGCTGTCGTCGAGCGTGCGCTCAAACCACTGGGTTGCCGCCGTGACGGCGGGGTTCTGGGCGTCGGCGATGAGATAGCGCGCCAGCGACGCAATGCGCTCCGAGCGCATCGGATTGCGCTTATACGCCATGGCAGAGGAGCCGATCTGGTTTTTTTCAAAGGGCTCCTCGACCTCTTTCAAGTGCGCCAGCAGGCGAATGTCGTTGGAAAACTTGTGGGCGCTCTGCGCAATCTGCGACAGCAGGTTGACGACGCGGCTGTCCGTTTTGCGCGAATAGGTCTGGCCCGAGACGGGAACCGAGCGTTCAAAGCCCATTTTTTCCGCCACGCGCCGGTCGAGCGCCTTGACCTTTTGGTAGTCGCCGTCAAACAGCTCAAGGAAGCTGGCCTGTGTGCCCGTCGTGCCCTTGACGCCGCGGGGCAGCAGGGTGCTCTGCACAAACTCCAGCTCCTCCAGATCGAGCAGCAGGTCGTTCATCCACAGTGTGGCGCGCTTGCCGACCGTCGTCGGCTGGGCGGGCTGAAAATGGGTAAAGCCCAGCGTCGGCAGGCTCTTATGCTCGCGGGCAAAGCCGGCCAGCACGCGCAGCACGGCCACCAGCTTGTCGCGCACCAGCTTGAGCGCCTCGCGCATGATGAGAATGTCGGTGTTGTCGCCGACAAAGCAGGAGGTGGCGCCGAGGTGGATGATGGGCATGGCCTTGGGGCAGGCCTCGCCGAAGGTGTGCACATGGGCCATGACGTCATGGCGCAGCCGCTTTTCGTGCCGCGCGGCCGACGCAAAGTCGATGTCGTCTAAGTGGGCGCGCATTTCGTCCAGCTGCTCGTCGGTGATGTTCAGCCCGAGCTCCTTTTCGCTTTCGGCCAGCATGAGCCACAGCCGGCGCCAGGTGGAAAACTTATATTGTGCGGAAAACAGCCGCTGCATCTCGTCGCTGGCATAGCGCGAGGAGAGCGGCGACTGGTAACGGAGATTCTGGTTTTGTTCCATTGCATCTGCCCCCAAGCTTTTTTTCTATTTTACAATAAATCCGGCGAAATTGCAATGAGAACGCACGTTTTCGCGCCCCACCGCCCCTTGACTTGCTTTTGCGCGCTTGCTATACTGACTACATCGATCGTTTTCCAAACCGGCTGCGGGCAGGGAGGGCTTTATGCGCGGGCGCATGGTCTATGTGCTGAAAATCTTCGGTCTTATCCTCATCGGTCTGGCCGTCCTCGGCGGACTGTTTATTTTGCTGTGCGAATGGCCGGTGTACCAGCAAATCTGAAATCGCTAAAAAACCCTGACGCTCTTTTTTGGGGCGTCAGGGTTTTTGCTCACGGCGCGGCCGCGTCTCCCGGCCGTTCCAGTCCCAGATGGGCGTAATAGTTGTTGTCGAGAATCATGGTGGAATAGGCCAGCTTGTTGGAGGCGATGGCCGAATAGTATTCGCGGTAGCCCTCGGGCAGCGGCTCGCCTGCCGTCGGCTCCAGCACCCCGGTTTTGGTGTTGTAGCGGGCTTTGTCGGTGATAAAGCTGCGGTTGGACAGAAGGACAAAGGGCTCGGCGTCGGAAAAAACGTCACGCCCCATCAAAAGCCGCGAATCAAAGGGCAGGCCCATCAGGTTGGACACCGTGGGCAAAAGGTCGATGCTGCTGCACGGCTCGTCGACGGTCTGGCTTTCCATTCCCTTTTTATAAATGATGCAGGCGTTGCGGTACAGCTCAAAGTCGGGGTCCACCTCATGCCCGGCCAGCTCGGAGATCTCCTCCAGCGTCAGGCCGTAGGGGTAGTGGTCGGCCGACAGCACAATGACGGTGTTTTCGAGCACGCCGGCCTCGTCCAGCCGCTCCAGAAGCAGCTGCATGGCGCGGTCCAGCTCGATGTTGCAGGCAAGATAGGCCCGCGGCCCTTCGGAATAGGGCAAATCCTTGACCAGCTCCCGGTTTTTATGGGCCATGCTGTTGCCCATAAAGGTGTACAGCAAATGGCCGCTCACCGTCATGTAATAGGTGTGGAAGGGCACGTCCCGCACATATTCTCCGGTCGTGACGTCGATCATCTCAAGGTCGGACTCGGGCCACTGCTTGGTCACCTTCAGCCCGTTGCCCACACCCTTGTAGTCGTAGCCAAGGTTGGGGTGCGACTTGTCGCGGTTATAATAGGTATAGGTGTGGTTGTGATAGGCGCGGCAGGCGTATCCCATCGCGCCGAGCTGCTTGCCCGCGGTAAAGGGCATGGCGTTCTTCGCCGAGCGGTAAAAGCTCCACGCGCCCGATTTGGGGTAAAGCCCCGTCATGGCCACATACTCGCCGTCCGAGGTACTGACCCCCCACAGCGGCGTATACCAGTTGGTAAAGCGGAAGCCCTCGTTTTGCAGCTTGTACAGCGTCGGGGTCAGCTCTTTGTCGACGGCATACTGCGAAAAGCCCTCGGCGGTGATCCAAATCAAGTTGCAGCCGGCGAACAGGCCGGTTTTTTCGTTCTTTTTGCTCGGCTCAAGGCTGCCGAAGTAGCGGTGCATGTCGGCGATGGTGGCGTTGGTCTCGGCGGCGGCCAGCCCCTCAAAGTCAATGTCGAGCGCGTTGTCGCCGTATTCGGGCGCCGGCTCGGGCGGCTCATCCTCCTGCGTTTCGGGCGGCTCCGGCGGCGGGTCGACGGCTTCGGGTATGGGCGGCGGCGCCTCGACCTCATACTCCGGCTCAAAGCCGGTCATCAGCCGCCACAGGTCGACGCGCATGGTGGTGAGGACGCCGAGGTTTTCCATCGAGTAGTCGATGGAAACGGTCTGATGGTACAAGTCCCACGCGCTGAAGTCATGCGTGCCGCCGAGCGGCAGCAGCAGACGGCACAGCACGTGCAGGCAGATGACCACCATCAGGCACAGGCCCTGCCGGGCGGCGGGCCGCCTTTCAAAGCAAAGCAGGGTTTGCAGCGGTATCCACAAAACGAGAGGAATAAACAGCGTCAGCAGCTGCACCCAGTTGCGGCGCATGCTGAACAGGATTTCGTTGATGAACTCCAGCACCTGCCCGCCGTTGGCCGCCGAATACACGGTATAATACGTGTAAAAAATGCGGTGGTAGATCAGCTGCGAGGCAAAGATCAGCGTAAGCCCTATCACGATCACCCACGCGATGACCCGGTTGACCCGGCGCGGAAGGGAGGTCGTCAGCAGCCACAGCAGCAGGGCCGCCGGCAGGCAAAAGGCCAGCGACAGCCAAAGCCCCGGCCCGCGGAAGCCCGGAATCTCCCATGCGCGGAACATCCATTCCAGATGCCACAGCATACCAAAATAAAAAAGCGGCAGAGCCAGCGGATGGCGCAGCGCGGCGGCGCACAGCGACGCGGCCCGCCTCAGCTTTTGCTTCATGGCGCCTTCCTCCTTTGCAAGCAAGCATTTGTACGCGCCGTCAGCGCGCACTCCTATTATAACAGAGTGGCCCGCCGGTGCAAGCGCCGACATAAAATGTTAAGAAATTTCATTTTTTCCATGCGCGGGCCAAAAGGGCGCACACCGGCTCAATGTCCTCCTCGCTCAGGCCGCCGTAGCCCAGCACGACGGTGGGCGGCCCCGGCGGCGACGCCATGCGGTGTGTGCCGAGCATGCGGACCCGCACCCCCTGTGCCGCCGCCGCGGCGGCCAGCTGCTCTTCGTCCATGCCGTTGTCCACCCGGACGGGCATGTGCAGCCCGGTGTGCACGCACAGGGGCTGCGCGCTCGGGCCCAGCTCCCGCTCCAGCCCCCCGAGCAGCCGGTCGCGGCGGGTGCGGTATACGCTGCGGATGCGGTTGATGTGCCGCGCAAAATGCCCTTCCTCCATAAAACGGCTGAGGGTGTGCTGCTCAAACCGCGACACCGTCGAGGCGTAGCCCCCGAAGCGCTCCCGATACCGCCCGAGCAGGTGCTCGGGCAGCACCATATAGGCGACGCGGACGGCCGGCGCCAGACTGCGCGAAAAGGTGCTCAGGTACACGACGCGATCGCTGCCGTCCAGCCCCTGAAGCGCCGGGATGGGGCGGCCGTCAAAGCGGAACTCGCTGTCGTAGTCGTCCTCGATGACAATGCGCTGCCCCTCGCGCGCCCACTGCAAAAGCTCGGCCCGGCGCGGCGCCGGCATGGTGACGCCGGTCGGGAACTGGTGCGACGGGGTGACGCAGACAGCGCCGCAGCCGCTGCGGCGCAGCGCGTCAACGCAGATGCCGCAGTCGTCCACGGCAATGGGACGCACCGCCGCGCCGGTGTTGCGCAGCACCACCGCCGTTTTGGTGTACCCCGGGTCCTCGACGGCGACCGCCTCCCCCCGCTCCAGCAGGCACGCCGCCATGCTGAGCAGCGTCTCGCTGCCCGACCCGACGACAATGTGCGCGGCCTGCGCGCGCGCGCCGCGGTACTCGTGCAGATACCGGGCGATGGCCCGGCGCAGACATTCATCGCCCTGCGGGTCGCCGAGGTTCAAAAGCTGCGCGCCGCCGCGCATGACGTCGCGGCTGATGCGCTCCCATGTGCGGATGGGAAAAAGGGAAACGTCTATGCTGCCGCTGGCCAGGTCGTACTGCCAGCGCGGACGCGGCGGCCCCTCGCCCGGCTTCTCCCGCCGCTTTGGCGGCGGAACCAGCCCCTGCACCCCCTGCGGACAGACGAAAAAGCCGCTTTTGGGCACGGCCTGCACATATCCCTCGGCCGCCAGCATCTGATAGGCCGCGTCGACGGTGTTGAGGCTGAGCCCGAGATGCGCCGCAAGCGCCCTGCGCGAGGGCAGACGCTCGCCCGCCGCCAGCCCTTCCCGGCGGATCTCCCCTTGCAGCATTTCATAAAGCTGCCGGTAAAGCGGAATGCCCCGCACCGGCACAAAGGTCAGATTCTCCATACTCGCTCCATCTGGACCCAAGTTTTTTTCTTCTTCTGGCTATTTCAATGGGTCCAATTTTATTCTACAATAACATCCGGCGGGGGCTGTTGTCAAACCCGCAGAAGCATATGGAGGATTTTTTTATGAAGGATAAGCATGTTCGTCTGCTCTGTTTTTCGGCGATGTTCGCCGCGTTGATTCTGGTGTGCACCATGTTCATCAAGCTGCCCGTCCCCGCCACCACCGAGTACATCCACATCGGCGACGGTGTTTTGTACCTGGCCGCCGCCCTTTTGCCCCTGCCCTATGCCATCGCCGCCTCGGCCATCGGCGCGGCGCTGGCCGACGTGCTGGCCTCTTACGCCGTCTGGGCGCCCTTTACCTTTGTCATCAAGACGATTATGGCCCTGTGCATCGGCAAAATGTGCCGGCCCGACTCCGGCCGCGGCCGGCTGGCACTGGCCGCGCTGGCGGCCGGCGCCGTCAACGTCGCTTTGTACTTTGTCTCGAGCGCCATTCTGTACGGCCTGGGCGGAGCGGCAGCCGGTGTCCCCTTCAACCTTTTGCAGTCGGCCGTCGCCGCCGTTCTTTTCGTTGTTCTGCTCCCGCCCGTGCGAAAGGCCCTTTCCGGCCTGCTGCCCCGCGGAGATGACAAATAAGAACCCCACAATAAGGAGAGTTTTTTA
>CAKUPI010000009.1 GCA_934675045.1 uncultured Eubacteriales bacterium | reverse complement strand
GCTCCGAATCCGTACCTTGCAAAGATAAAGGGCACTCCGGCCTCGTGCGCCGACCGGCCGTCAAGGGCCGTATCGCCGACATAGACGGGGGCTTTCAGGCCGTTTCGCCGGGCCACCAATGCGATATTCTGCGCTTTGGGCAGGCCCGTCCGCCCCGCGCATTCGATGTCCCGAAACCAGGGGGCCATGTGGTGCGCGTGCAGAAAGCACTCGATGTAGCCGCTTTGGCAGTTGCTGACGATAAAGAGCGGAAAGCGCTCGTGCAGCGCCCGCAGCGTCTGCTGAAGGCCGGGGTAAAGCCGCCCTCCCGTGCGCGACAGCAGCTTTACCTCTTCGCTGCAAAACCGGTCGACAAGGCTTTGCTGCCGCTCCGGCGCTTCGTCCGGAAAGAGTTTCCGGCCGATGTCGTCCAGCCGCATTCCCATACAGCTGCGTATCTCCGCCTGCGTAAACGATGCCAGCGCGTCGGGGCAGGCCTGACGCCGCAGCGCATTCCACACCGCGGTAATGCTCTCGGTCGCGTCCCACAGCGTTCCGTCCAAATCAAAAAGTATGCCGTCTGCTTTCATGGCTCATTCCTCCGGGTCGTTCTGCCTTTTAGTTTACACCATCCGCGCCCAAACCACAACAAAAAAGGCGGAGAAGATTTCTTCTTCTCCGCCGAATCTTATCGCAAAACGGGACGCAGCTTGCAGGCCAGCACGGCCGATAAAAAGCACTTGACCAAATCGCCCGGCAAGGTCATGAGAAAACAGTGCAGAATGAGCGCCCCGACGCCAATGGGGCTGTGGGTGTAGTAGTTGGCAATGAAATAGTAATACACCATCCCCACGGTGGACACAACGCTCAGATGCGCCAGCCCCGCCAGCAGATAGGTCTTAATGTTGGGGGCTTTGCTTTTTTCCACGATATAGCCGGCTATCCACGCGCCGCCTATAAAGGCGATGATGTAGCCGAACGTCGGGTGAAAAATATAGCCCGGGCCGCCTCCGCCCGTAAAAACCGGAATGCCCAGCAGCCCGACCGCCGCGTAAACCGCGGCCGACAGCGCCCCCAGCCGGCTGCCCAGCAGCAATCCGGCCAGCACGGTAAACAGCGTTTGCAGGGTAAAGGGAACCACGGGCACGGGCACCCGGATAAAGGCCCCCACGGCAATGAGCGCCGCGAACAGCGCGCATAAAATCAGGGATTTCGTTTTGCTTCTCGTTTCGTTCATCAGATATAGCCTGCCTTTCCGCCGCGCCTGTACGGCGCCGCGGAAATAACTATACCACAGCTGCGGGAGGTTGTAAACCTTTTTTATATTTTTGTTTACAACGATGAGATCAGGCCCGCCCGCGGCGGCTCAGCGCGGCGTTGCTGTAAGCCGGGTCATAGGTCACCTCGCGCCCGAACCACGCAGGCGGCCGGAACGCCTCGGCCTGCTCCCGCGTTTCAAACTCCACCTCCGCGAGCACCAGAGGCGCAAAGGGAGGCAAGAACACATCCAGCTCGACGGTAACCTCTGCCAGCGGAATGAGGTAGCGGGTTTTTGCGATGATGCTCCCGTCGGCCTTTTGCCTGAGATGGCCGTAGCTCTCCCGATCCAGCCGCAGGTTGTGCTCCTCGCGTTCCAGCATCCCCCGCCCCTTGTAGGTCAGGTAGTATTCGTCGTCGCTCCGCCGTACCCGCACCACCGGGTCGGTGCACAGATAAGCCTGCTCAATGTGCTTTTGCGCGTACTGCGCCAGATTTTCCGGCAGGCGCTCAACAAGAAATTTCCGTTCGATTTCCATTTGCGTTCTCCTTTTTCCGCCGCTCCGGCTCAGATGCCGCTTCGGCCGTTCCGATACCCTCCGCCTTCATGGTCCGCACGGCAAACAGCGCCACTTCCCGCACGATTTTTGTCATTTGCCGCTTGGTTTTGTCCACACGGCTCAGCCCCTTTCCCGTCCGCATCGGTTTTTATATGATACCGCATCTATCCGGCTTTGACAAGGCGGCCGCTGCAAAAGCCCCTGAAAATCGGGGATTTTCAGGGGCTTTTTTCCTTGCAGGCGGCGGGCTTGCGCAGGGCACAGGCGCTTTGGGGCGTCGGCAGCGCGCCTTATTTCAGCTTAAAGCCGTCCGCAAAGGCCTTGCCCACCTTTTGGCCCAGCTCCAGATAGTCATGATTGACCGGGTCAAAGGTAATCGGCCGCAGCTTGGCCGGGTCGATGTTTCCGTTTTCGTCCAGAATGCTCTCGTCGGCGCTGACGTTG
The DNA here is from genome assembly GCA_934675045.1 of uncultured Eubacteriales bacterium. Lineage (GTDB taxonomy): Bacteria > Bacillota > Clostridia > Oscillospirales > Butyricicoccaceae > Ventrousia. The sequence continues at coordinate 15,041 of CAKUPI010000009.1, read as the reverse complement.
ACAATTTCGCCCACCATCCGGCGGCTTTCGGCGTCGTAGCTGATCAGCCTGCACTCTACCGCCAGCGGCAGCTCATCAATGAGCGGCGCATCGACAAACGCCGATTTTGTTGTGTGAAAGCCCGCCCTTTGCAGCTTGTCGGGCACCTCGTTGGCTGAAACGACACCCACGTAGTCGCATTCCACAACGTGGGCCGCGTCGGCCATGCTGACGGTAAAGGCGCCCCTGTCCAGAATGTTCCGCACGGTTTTATGGCCGGGGTTGAGGCACATGGTGATCTGGGCGTTTCCGCTGACGCCGCCCCACGCGGCGTTCATGGCGTCGGGAACGCCGTCCCCGTCGTAACTGGCAATGATAAACACCGGCTGCGGGTAGAGCCATGACTTGGCCCCCAGATTCTTTCTCATTGATGCTTCCTCCTTTTTCTGTTGATTGCGGCCTTTACCGGCCGCATTCTCCCTGATGCTCGTGCTCGTGGCAGACGGCGCCCGTCGACTTCAGCTCGCCCTTCAGATAGCTTTCTGCCGCGGTGCGGGCGTCGCCCTGCACGCCGACGATGACTACGACATTGCGCTCGTGAAAAATGTCGACAGCGCCCCCGCCCATGCCGCCGGCGATGACAACCTGCGCGCCGTTGTCCGCCAAAAAGTTGGGCAAAAACCCGGGGCGATGGCCCGGATTGGGAAGGCTCTGTTCCGCGGTAATTCTCCCCGCCTCCGCGTCGAAAAAGATGAAGTTCTCACAGTGCCCAAAGTGACCGGCCACCGTTTTCCCCATGGCAGCGACAGCAATTCTCATCATGTTCTACTCCTTTTTACTTGAATTATCCGAGCAACCGGATCGTCTGTGTAAAAATACCGCGCAGCGCGTCCCGGGCGGGGCAGTCGACATCCGCCAGACTCTCGCCGCAGTTGATGGCCGCCGACGCGGCCTTGTCGTAGGGGATTTTCCCCGCAAACGGAATGTCCTGCTCTGCGCAGAAGCGCTCAATCCGCGCCGTCTGTTCCGGGCTGACGTCCCACTTGTTGACGCAGACGGCGGCTTGGGTCCGGAAGGTCCGCAGGGTTTTCAGCAGCCGCTTAAGGTCGCTCAGACCCGAAAGCGAAGGCTCTGCGACAAGCAGCGCCAAATCGACGCCGCTGACCGACGCGATGACCGGGCAGCCGATTCCGGGGGAGCCGTCGATGACGGCCAGCTCCGCTTCCGGCGCCGCCTTGAGCATGGCCAGTTTGACCTCTGACACCAGCTTGCCGGAGTTGCCGCGGCCCATTTTCAGCCGGGCGGTGGAAAACACCCTGTCCCCCCGGTACAAGAAGCGCTCTCCGGCCGTATCCTCCGCCATGGTCACGGCCGCAGCCGGGCAAACATGGACGCAAACGCCGCAGCCCTCGCAGGCGTACTCGTCTACCCGGCACACACCGTCACCGCTCCAGATTGCACCGAAGCGGCAGTGCTGCACGCAGCGTCCGCAGCCTGTACAGGCTGCGGGGTTCACGCTCGCCTTGTCAGAGCCGGTAAAGGCGGTGCGTTCCGGCTCCACGTCCGCCGGCAGGACAAGATGCAGGTTCGGCGCGTCAACGTCGCAGTCGGCCACCGCCCTTGCCTGCGAAAAGCGCGTAAAGGCGGCGGCCACGGTCGTTTTGCCCGTGCCGCCCTTTCCGCTGAGGATGAGCAGCTTTTTCACCGCAGCACACCCCCTATCTGCGTCCAGAGCGTATCAAACAGCGCCCTTTGGCCGTTTTCCGCCGCAATGACTCCCCCCGCCGCCATGCGGGCCAGCTCGCGGCTGTACGGAATGTGCAGCAGAACGGGCAGCTGCCGCTCGCGGCAAAACCGCTCCAGCGGCTGATAGGGCGTCTCCATTTTATTGACGACCACGCCGCACGGCTTTCCCAGCAGCGCCGCCAGCTCGTAAACCATTTTGAAATTATCAAACCCGAAGGCGGTTGGCTCGGCCACCAGCAGGCAGCAGTCGGCGCGGGACACGCTCTCCATGACGGCGCAGGCGCTGCCCGGCGGGCAGTCAAGGATCACCGGGCCGTCCGACCCCTCTCCCGCCTCCAGCGCGGCGCGAATCACCGCCATGCCGGACGCCTCGCCGGGGTTTAAAATGCCGGTGACCACCTCTGTGCTTCCGTGCTTTCCGCGCTCGATGACCCCCACCGGCCGTTCCGCCTCGGAAATGGCATCTGCGGGGCAGACCAGCCGGCATCCGCCGCAGGCGTGGCAGACCTCGGGAAACACCATGGGCTTCTCTTTGACGCAGATCAGCGCGTTGAAGCGGCAAAACGCCACGCATTGGCGGCAGCCGCTGCACCGGGCCGCATCAAACACGGGCACCCGCGTGCTGACCGTTTGCGCCAAAACTCCCTCCGGCTTGAAAAAGAGGCGGCCGTTAGGCTCCTCGACGTCGCAGTCCACATACACGGCCCTTTCCGCGCTCGCGGCCAGATTGACGGCCACCAGCGTTTTGCCCGCGCCGCCCTTTCCGCTCAAAACTGCAATTTTCATTGGATTCCGTGAAAGCCGGCGTGGAAGTGCGTCAGCGTTTGCAGCCGATTTTCCCGGTACGCCTTCAGGTTTTCCGCGGCGCTCACAGCCTCGGCCTTGTAAATCGAAATGCCGGCCGTCTGAAAAACATCGGCGGCATTTTGGCCGCAGCGGAAGGTGATCAGACTGCCGGCGCCCGCGTCTGCGATAAATTGGGCCGCTTTGATGCCGGCGCCGCCCTGCGCCGCAGCCGCGGGGTTTTCCGCGATCTCGTCCGTGCCGTTTTGGTCGTCGTGAAAAAGAAACCACGGCGCACGCCCAAACGACGGGCACACATCGGTTTTGTTTTCGTCCAGCGGAATTGCGATTTTCATACTGTCTCCTCCTGCTCTTGGATTCCGTTCCCGCTCCGGTGCTTTCGGCAGCCGCCGCACCCGCAGAAGGCCTCCTTGCCGTCGCACAGCCGATAGCTGCCGCCTTCAATTTTCAGCGGCCGGCCCTCTACCAGAGCGTCGGCGATTTTTTTGCGGGCCGCCGTGTAAATCTGCTGCACGGTGGTGCGCGCCACCTTCATGTACGCGCTGCACTCCTCCTGCGAAAAGCCCTCTTTGTCAATCAGCCGAACGGCCTCGTACTCGTCGACCGCCAGAATGACGGTTTTCCGTCCGCCGCCGCCGTTTACCGGCGTAAACCCGCGGTTTTTCGGCAAACAGCAGACCTTTCTGCACTTTTGCGGTCTTGGCATCCTGCTTCTCTCCTTCGGCCTGCAATCTCTGTCGGTGATGGTTTCATTATATCGCATTTTTGTCATATGTCAATAACCAAGGCGCGCGGCGCCCTCTTCCGCACAGCACCCGCAGGACAGGTTTGCACCCGGCCGCCGAGGCAGAAATGGATTGCAATCATTGGGCAAACGGTATATACTAAAGTTGGGGAATTTTGAATCCCCGGCGCCCTTGCGGCATCAGGCGGCAAAAATTTGCAGATTTCAAACGGCCGCCGGCTGTATTCCGCGCACACGCTCTACGTTGGTAGAGCGATTTTTGTATATTGACAGGAAGGAAGCGCCATGGATTACATAAAAGACTCCGTGCTGACGGCCGGGCTGCTGCCCGCACAGCCGACAGGCATACCTATTATCCTGTGCTCCGCAGCGCCGCGGACCGCCGGGCTTCTGCGCAGCGCCGGTTATCGGGAGTGCAGCCTCAACAGGGAGCTGGCCGCGCGCTTAATGCGCCTTCCGATCGACGTCCGCCTCTCCTCTGCCCAGCAGACCGCGCACAGCATCGTCGCCGCGAGCGGGCCGGCCGTCTTGCTGACCGATTATGAAATGCTTTTTGACCCGAGATACAGGCTTGATGTGCTTCGGCTTTTTTGCCACATGGCGCAAACCACGCGGCTTTGTGTCCGGTGGTGCGGAAAAAGTACCGCCGACACACTGGAATATGCCGAACCGCAGTCGCCGGACCATCATGTGTACCGGCTTTCCGGATATACAGCGATCTATGTGAAATAGGAGGACAACCATGCGTTATGCTGATCTGATCGGTTTTAATCCCATAGAGAGCATTATTCAGCTTACGGATGCCAATGACAGAGAAAAAGAGTGCAGCCTTGTCGGCAGTTATGTCATGTCCGACGATATGGCGGACAAGCTCAAAAACAACGTGCTCTCTCAGCTGAGGCTCGATGAGGTCGTTGACAACAAGGGGGTTCTTCTTGTCGGCAACTACGGCACGGGCAAATCACACCTGATGTCCCTCATTTCGGCGGTTGCCAGGGATGCCGATTATCTGAAGCGGGTTCAAAATGCACAGTTTGCCTCTGATGCGGCCTGTATTGCCGGTCAGTTCGAGGTGCTGCGCATTGAAATCGGCGCTGTGCAGATGTCCCTTCGGAACATTATTCTGAGCAAGGTCAGGCAGGATTTTGCCCTGCGCGGCCTGGACTTTGCCTATCCTGACGATACCGAAATTGTTTCCAACAAAGAAACCCTGACAGCCATGATGGAGCTCTTTGCCGGCCGCTATCAGGACCGCGGGTATCTCATTGTTGTCGATGAGTTTTTAGACTATCTGGGCGGCCGGAAAGAACAGGAGGTCAAGCTTGATCTCGGCTTTATGCGTGAGCTGGGAGAAATGGTCAAGAACTCCCGGCTCAGAGTCATCTTCGGCGTTCAGGAAAAGCTTTTTGAAAACCCGAGCTTTTCCTTCGTCTCTCAGACCCTCAACCGCGTAAAGGACCGTTTTGAGCAGATCACCATCCGCAAAGAGGATACAGCCTATGTCGTGTCCGAGCGAATACTCAAAAAATCTCCGGAGCAAAAGGCGCTGATCCGCGGGCATTTGCAGAAGTTTTGCAGCCTGTATTCCAACATGTCCGAGCGCATGGAGGAATATGTCAGCTTATTTCCGATTCATCCGTCCTATATCGATGTGTTCAATAAAATTTATATCATCGAGAACCGTCATATTCTGAAAAACATCTCGGAGATCATTCGGCGCATACTGCATTGTGACCTGAGCGACGAAACCCCCGGCATCATCTCCTTTGACAGCTACTGGGCGTTTATCAAGGAAAATCTTGCGCTCAAGACCGACGCCAACATCAAAGAAGTCGTTGAAAAGAGCGGTATGCTGGAGGACATTATCACTCGCGCTTTTCCCAAACGCCTGTATAAGCCGCTGGCGCTGCAAATCATTCATGCGCTCAGTGTGCACCGGCTTACTACCGGCGATATCAGCATTCGCGCCGGACTGACCCCGGAAAATCTCAGGGATGATCTGTGCCTTTACCTGCCGGGCATGCCCGATCAAAGCTCGGATACATTGCAGTCGATCATTCAGGTGACTTTGAAAGATATTATGACGACCGTAAGCGGGCAGTTCATCGAAAGCAATGCCGAAAACGGCCAGTATTATCTTGATTTGAAAAAAGACATCGACTACGATGAAAAAATCGCACAGCGGGCAGCCGTTATCGATGAGGACCGTCTCAACAAGTATTTTTACGATATCATTTATTATTGCCTGGAGTGGGACGCCAAGGAGCATGTGACCAACTTCAAGATTTATGAGCACACACTGAACTGGATTTCTCACAATATCTTCCGCAAAGGATATCTCTTTCTGGGGACTCCCGAAAACCGTCCAACCGCACAGCCGGCTGAGGATTATTACATCTATTTTCTGCCGCCGTACGGCGGTGCGGCCTATACCGATGCGCACAAAAGCGACGAGGTTTTCTTTCACTTCAGGCCCAATGAAGAGTTCAAAAAGACCCTCTGCCTCTATGCCGCTTCACTGATGATGAAGGAGCTTGCCGAAGAAAAAAACAAAGGCGCCTACCACGCAAAGGCAGAGGGCTTTAAAAAGAGCCTGGTGCGCTTTCTCAGCGAAAACAAGAATACCTGCTTTGAAGTAAGCTGCCAAGGGGTCAAAAAGCCGCTGCCGGAAGTGCTGAAAGGACACTGCAAAGCATCGAATCCGTTCAAAGAGACGATAGATTTGGCAGCCTCTCTCTGCCTTGACAGCTGTTTTTCAGAAAAGTATCCGCTTTATCCCCGCTTCAAAACGCAGATCACGCTTAAAAACCTGTCCGAGACGCTTCGAGCCGGCTTTGACCGCTATGCCGGCCGAAAAAATCAGCAGGCCAATTCCCTGCTTGAAAGCTTTGACTTGCTCGACGGCGAAAAAATCTCGGTTTCAGGCTCGCGCTACGCACAACATTTTATTTCTGCGCTCAGCCGCCTCCCCGCCGGGGCTGTTATCAATTTCAGCGACATCTGCGAGGAAACCTTTGACGGCTACGCCGACAAGCAGTTTAAGCTGAGCCACACCATGCTTCCGATCATCCTTTTGGCACTCGTTTATTCCGGCAACGCCGTCATGGCGTGGAAAGGCGGCGTGCTGACCGCCTCTGAGCTTGACGGTATTCCCAAAATCAGCCTGCCTGACATCTGCGAGTTCAAATACATTTCCAGGCCCAAAGACATTCAGCTTGCCGAGCTCATTCGCCTTTTTGAAGTCCTTGAGCTGCCGGCCGGTCTTATCCGCAACCCCGCGCAGCGGGAAGCCGGTCTGGAGCGGCTTCTGACCCGTGCAGGCGAGCTTGCCGGCATGGCGGCAAATGCCTCGAATCGTTTGAACGGCGCTTTTGAGCTTTGGGGTGAGCCCCTGATGGCCGAACACATTGCCGCCGGTTATCGGGAGTCCTGCGCCCGGGTGACCGATGTTTTCGGAAACTTTGCCGGCCGCTTCAATACAGTGGCCAAGCTGCCCAACTTCACTTACACCAAAGAGGAGATAGACCGGCTCGCGCTGGACATTCGTGCCGTTCGGGTGGTGCTGGAATACGACCGCTTTCAGTCGGAATGTGCCCCCGAAATTACGTACATGATGAATCTCGAACGCATGAAGCCGGGCACCCCCCTGCTGGATGACATCCAACACGCAAAGACGCGCTTCCGCCAAATCAGAGACGGCATTGCCGCCGAAATGAACGGTGACGCCTGCGCTGCCGACATCAAGGCTCTTTTGTCAAGCATCAAAGCCCGGTACATCGATTTGTATTACGCAGAGCACAGCAAAAAGCGGCTTGGCGTTGCGGAGGGGCAGCGGAAAAGCCAGATTGTCTCCTCGGCCAAGCTGGCCAATCTCAGGCGCTTAAAGCTGCTCAGCATCTTCTCTCCTTCCAAAGTCGACGCCATTGAATCCGAGCTGGACAGCTTAAAAATCTGCTATGAGCTGACCCCGGAAATGCTCAAGACGACCCCCTTCTGCACGAAATGCGGTTTTCTCATGGATGGAAGCGATATCCCCTTTCAGGGACGGCTGGACAGCATTGAGGCGCGGATGGATCGGCTTCTTTCCGAGTGGAATGCGACGCTGCATCACGCTCTTTCCGACCCGCTTCTCGAAGAACAGCTGACATATCTCAGCGAGCCGCAGCGCAGCGTCATTGCCGCGTATCAGGCGGCCGGAGCGCTGCCCAAAAAAATTGACGCTTCTTTTGTGGACGCAGTCAACGCTCTTCTGGCCGGGTTTGAGCCGGTATCCATCCCCGCAGCAGAGCTGATTGACAGGCTGGACGCCTTTGGGCCGTGTGATGTGGATACTTTTAAGCGCAGGCTTGACGAGATCATCACAGCCTATACGGACGGAAAATGCGCCGACAGGCTTCGTATCGTTGTAAAAAGATAAGGGGCGCAGAAATGAAACGCAAAAAACTGACCAAAGCCGACCTTGACCGGGTCCGCGGCATTCAGGGCTTCCCCGCCGGCAGCGATGCGGATATCGCCGCACTGTCCGATGCCCCCTGCTACACAGCCTGTCCCAACCCTTTTCTTTCCGATTTTATCCAAAAGTACGGCACGCCTTACGATGCGGCGTCCGACGACTATCACCGCGAGCCCTTTGCCGCAGATGTGAGCGAGGGAAAAAACGACCCGGTTTACATGGCGCACAGTTACCATACCACAGTGCCGCACAAGGCCATTATGCGGTATGTCGCGCACTATACCGACCCCGGCGACATCGTACTCGATGGGTTTTGCGGCACCGGCATGACCGGTGTGGCCTGCGAGGCATTGGCCGCGGCAGACAGTGATTTTGTACAGGGCATTCTGCACGCCGACAAGGCGGCAGCGGCGGGGGCGCGCCATGCCATTCTCTGCGATCTGTCTCCGGCGGCAACCTTTATCGCCTCGCATTACAATCTGCATTGCGATCCGGAGCGGTTTTATGCGCAGGCCTGCCGCATGATCGAAGAGTGCGAGCAGGAGCTGGGCTGGATGTTCGAAACCCTGCACACCGCCCCCGCTTCCGAACGGCAGCCCTCTTTGGCGGAAGAGACCGAGGCCCGAAAGGGCCGCATCAATTATACCGTCCTTTCCGATGTGCTTGTCTGTCCCGCCTGCGGTGCGGAAATTGTGTTTTGGGATGCCGCTGTCGATCATGAAAAGGGCAAGGTCAGCAGTTCCTTCTTTTGCCGCACTTGCCATGCCCTGCTGCAAAAACGCGATTGCAGGCGGGCCGTCCGCCCTGTCTATGACGCCGCGCTCAAGCAGGTGGTCAATCTGCCGAAGCAAATCCCCGTTCTCATCAACTACTCCTATGCGGGAAAGCGATATGAAAAAAAGCCCGACGCCTTTGATATCGCTCTGCTCGACAGAATCGATCGGTATGAAATCACCTACCCCTACCCTGCGGACGCGCTTCCTTCCGGCGACAAGACTTCCGATCCGTTCGGCCTCAACATCCGCAATGTTCATCAGTTTTATACCAGGAGAAACCTGGCCGTTTTGGCGGCCTTTGCCCACAAGGCCCGTGGAACGCCCTGCTTTGTTCTGGTTCACTCGGTGTCGATGGTAAACACCAAAATGTACCGTTACCGCTGGGCGGGCGGCTTTGCCGGCGCCGGCGGCGGCCCGCTGTCCGGCACTTTGTATATCCCCTCTTTGATCAAGGACATCAACATCTGCAAGTCCCTTTCTGAATACGCACGCAAAGTGCAAAAGGCCAAGCAGCTGCTGTATGCCTTGCCGGAAAGCAGCATGATTTCCACGCAGTCTGCCACAGACCTGCGCAACATTCCCGACAATTCCTGCGATTACATTTTTACCGATCCGCCTTTTGGCGACAACCTCATGTACTCAGAACTGAGCTTTTTGTGGGAAGCCTGGCTGAAAGTCAAAACCGACAACACCAGCGAAGCCGTTATCAACAAATCACAGCACAAGCAGATAGGCGATTATCAGGCCATCATGACCCGGTGCTTCTGCGAATATTTCCGGGTTTTGAAGCCCAACCGCTGGCTGACCGTGGAGTTTCACAACTCCAAAAACGCCGTGTGGAACGCCATTCAGACCGCTTTGCAGCGTTCCGGCTTCGTCGTAGGTGATGTTCGGACCATCGACAAAAAACAGGTGAGCTTTAATCAGGGAAAAAGTGCCTCGCAGGCCATCAAACAGGATCTGATCATCTCCGCATACAAGCCTGCGCAAGGGTTTTTATCCGGTTTTGGCGCGCTTGCCGGCACTGCGGAAAGTGCGTTTTCCTTTGTACAGCAGCATCTTGCCAACATTCCCGTCGTGGTAATGTGCGGCGGCAAAATTGAGCGGATCGCCGAGCGTCAGGCATATTTGCTGTTTGACCGCATGGTTGCCTATCACATCATGAACGGGATTCCCGTTCCTCTCGATGCGGCGGATTTTTACCGCGAGCTGGATGCGCGTTTTTTTCAGCGTGACGGCATGTATTTTCTGGCCGATCAAATCAGCGAATATGACACCGCCCGCATTCAGACCGATGTGGAACCCGTTCAGCTTCAAATGTCTGTCACCAATGAACGATCGGCCATTTCCTGGCTGTATCAGCAGCTGGCCGTTCCGCAGACCTATGCACAGCTGCAGCCCCGGTTCATGCAGGAGATCAAAACCATCGACCGGTTTGAAGCCATGCCCGAGCTTTCCGTGCTGCTCGAAGAGAACTTTCTCCAATGCGATGACGGCAGGTGGTATATCCCCGATGTGTCAAAGGAAGCTGACGTCGCAAAGCTCCGCGAAAAAAGGCTTCTCAAGGAATTTGAAGGCTATTTGACTTTCAAGGGTAAGCTCCGGCTGTTCCGCGCTGAAGCTGTCCGCGCGGGTTTTGCCAAGCTGTGGGCCGACAAAAACTACAAACGGATCGTTGAAACGGCCGAGCGGCTTCCCGAAAGCACCATTCAGGAAGATGACAAGCTTTTGATGTACTACGATATCAGCCTTGGGCGCGTGTAACCCGCTCTCTTTTTCGGCTGCCTGAGCGCAGACCTGCACACGGGGGATTATGATGCTTGCACAGCGTATTCAGAAACACCTTTCAACCGCATATGAAAACCGCCTGCTGATCCGCGATCTCGATTCCTTTGCAGCCGTGTTTGACTATGAACGCCTGCTCGGTGAGCTGGGCTATCCGGTGATTTTCTACGGTGACGCCGAGCAGTTTCGATATCGCTATGAAACAGAGTTCAAAGACGCCGATATGCGGCTGGCCGTCATTGCAGACGGCTCCTGCTATGTTCCTTATGATATCCGGCAGTCTTTTTATGAACGCCCGCTTTCGCTGGAGGTTCTGTATCCGAAATTGAATGCCGCCGTGCTGCGCCGGCACTTAAGCGACCTGGACTTAATCGATTGCGCCTATGATACCCTCTATCAGGATGCCCTCTCGATCGGGCAGGCGGAGCAGTTTATTGCGCAGTCGGCCTGGTCCGCCGAAAATATCCGGCGCTTTCTGTCGTCGGCGGAAGGCACGCTGCATTGCGCCGCCGGCCGGGCCGTCACCTTTTCCGACTGGGTCCACGTCGCCCAGTTAAACGCCAAGCTGGCCGTTTACGCGGCCTCTGTCGGGCTGGAACGCAGCCAGCAGGCCATCAATGACGCCTTTTCCTCCTTTATCGGCAGCGGCTATTCCAGACTGTCCGGCCACGTGTCCACCCGCTCTCCCGTCATACTTCCCAAGGTCATGGACTGGATTGGCGGTGAAAAGACCGCTTTCATTGTCGCTGACGGCATGTCGATGTTCGACTTTGAAATCCTGTCGCGGTATTTCTCTGACTTTGACCTGGAATGCAGCGGAGTTTTTGCTTTGATTCCGACCACAACCAGCATTTCGCGGCAAAGTCTGCTGAGCGGAAAATATCCGCGGCAGCTTGCTCGTCCCTTCTCCCTTGCCAATGAAAAAAGCGAGTTCCTCAAAGCGGCGGCGGCACGCGGCCTGAAAGAGCATCAGTGCTTTTACGGGCAGGGCTGCGAGGTCCTCCCCGGGCCTCTTGTCCGGCTTGCCGCCATCATTCTGCGCGATGTGGACGATATTGTGCACGGGCAGCGTCAGGGACGTCAGGGAATGTATCACGACATTTCTCTGCTTGCCAAAAGCGGGAAAATACAAAATCTGATTTTGCCGCTGCTGCGCCGCGGTTTTCAGGTGTACCTGCTGTCGGATCACGGCAACACCTGCTGCACCGGCATCGGAAGCGCGCCGCGTGTCGGCGTGGAGACCGAGACAAAATCCCGGCGGATGCTTGTGCTCAAGGACTTTGCGCAAATCCCCGCCGAGCTGTCGGACAAAACCTTTCTCTATCCGGGCTATTACCTGGACAAGTCCTATCAATATGTAATCTGCAAGGACAGCACGTCGTTTGATCGCAAAAATGAAACTGTAATGACGCATGGCGGCATCACGATCGAAGAGGTCATCGTTCCATTCGTCAGGATTAGGAGAAAACAAAATGGCTAAGATGGTGGGCCTGGCTCGTCCGCTGAAAGTGGAATGGATGAACAAAACCGTTGACCTGCTGCTGGAAAGAAAAGCACTCCCGCAGATTAAAGAGGAGCTGAATGAATACCTTTCGTTTGAAATCAGCAGTCCCACTTCCCTGCGAAAAACGCGGGAATCCCTGATTCGAACATGGGCATTTCGGCAGGATGCTTCTGAAAAGATTCGCGATGCGGCGCTTCAAGCCTATGGCCGCTCCGGCGATCAAAAGCTTGTGCTGCACTGGTGTATGCTGCTGACGGCCTATCCGATTTTTGCCGATGCCTGTTCTCTGATTGGCAAAATTTCCACCATAGAGGGCTCGTTTACCACTCTCTGGCTGCGACAAAAGCTGTATGAGCTGTGGGGAGAACGCACCACGCTGGATGTTCCGGTCAAAAACATTCTGCGCACCATGGTCGATTTCGGCGTGCTGGAAAAGGTCAGTACGGGCGTATACAAAATCCGGCAGCGCCCGGTTTGGGAAGAGTCCTCTATCTGCGTCATGGTCAGCACCATTTTGTCAATGAAGCAGAAGGCGTATTATGAAATTGTCGATTTGCCGCAGGCTCCGCAAATGTTTCCGTTTGTGTTCGACGTCACACACGAGCTGATCTATCATTCCGGTGACTTTCAGCTGAGCTCTTTCGGCGGCAAGGCCGTTCTTTTGCCATGACAGCCCGTCCGATTTTTCCTGCCGGCGTCCGCCGCCTTGCCCGGCCGTCTGCAAGGCCAAACCCGTTTTTCGCCATCAATAAAAGGCTCAGAGGCCGCCTTGGCGGTTTCTGAGCCTTCTTTGGCGCCTCTCCCCTCTTCCGAAAAGCCGGGCTTCGGTTTTCGATGAGGCTCTGCGCCGAACGGCTAAAATCCCTTCTTTTTCAGCTCGCTGACCCGCTTTACATAAAACTCCCGCACGTCGAAGCCCTCGATGTTTTCGCGGTTCAGGTCGATGACATCCCCGTGGGAGATGCCGCGCCTTCCGGGGGGCGTCAGGCAGCGATAGTCCTCACCCCAGCAAAAGGAATCGCGCCCTACAAGGCCGTCGTTTTCGCCGTCAAACAAGTCAACGAACCGATTGGTCAGGTTCAGCGGGAAGCGCCCGCCGGACGCATGCTTCAGGCAGGAGCCGATGCTTTGGATGCAGACGCCCTGCGGGTCGGGGAGCTGTTCATTCAGCGCCGCGCAGGCACTGGCCGTCAGGTCGCCCACCGCGGCCAGAAAGTCCGGGCGGTCATCGCCCAGCTTCTTGAGGGCGGCGTTATATGCCGCCGCTATGGCGTTTTTCTGCTTTTCCGGAATCAGGTTTAACAGATAATCGGCGAACTCACAGCCTCTGTGCGGCGTGTTTACGGTCGTAAGCGATGCAACATACGGCGCCATGCCCAGCCTGGAAATGGCATAACGGCTGTCCAGGCCGCCTTTGGAGTGCGCGATGATGTTCACCTTGCCGCACCCGCTTTCCCGAACGATCTCTTTGATGCGGGCGGCGATCTCCGCTCCGGAATCCGCCACGGAAGCCGCCGACTGGTGGTTCCCGTAATAAATGACCGCCCCGTTTTTCTCAAGCGCTGCCGGAATGCGCCCCCAGTAATTCAAGTACCGAAAATCGCGAAAAAAGACGCCGTGAACCAGCAGAAGCGGATACCGGGTCGCGCAGACCCGCTCCGCGGCGCGCGCTTCGTCCAGCCGGAGCTTCGCACGTTCAAACCGAACCTCTTCGGACGCCAGCCGCACGATCTTCCCCAGCACAAACAGATGCACGACGGGAATCATTCCGCACAGGATTCCGATAACTCGCCACTTGATTCCGATCTGTGCCGAGGAGAGGTAAATCTGCACGATGCCGCACCAGAAAAGCACCGATTCCGCCAAAATCAAAAGGATTGCGGAGCCTATTAAAAAGGTTTTGTCCGACGCGGCTTCCAATTGCGGAAAGGCAAGTCCCGCAGCGGCGGCCAGCCAAAGCCCGCCCAGCAGCACCGTGGTCGAAAGAAACAGGCCAATGAGGATTACCCCTCGCCGGCACATGCGCAGCCGATTGGAAAGCCTGCGGTTTTTCACATTCAGGTTTTTCTCGTTCATAGATGCCATGGGCGCACAGCCCGCTGCCGTTTGGCGGGGAGAAAAAGTCGCCCTGCCTCCTTTTTCTGTTGTTTGGCGCTGTCGTTTTCAAGAATACGGAACGAAAGGCGAAGCGGTGCTTCGCCTTTCGCGGCGGGAGTGCATACCCTTGCTCTGAACAGAAAGGCGACGCTCTGCCCGCGGGTGCAGGACTGGCGCGGCGCCATGGATGCACCGTCTGCCCTTTTCATCAATCGGACTGCTGAACACGGCATGAGGTGTAGGTTAGCGGATACTTCGCGTCGCCGGACAAGCAGAAGGTTATCGTTGCCGTTTCGCTGACAGCAAGGACTGCTGCGTAGTCATCCTTTGAAAGAATCTCCAGCATGGCGTCGGCAAATTGGGGCGGCTGCAACGGGTCTTTGCTCCCCGCCTGATCACGGACGGCTTTCTGGTTTGGCGTCGCCTTCTCATATTCGGCGGTATAGTCCACATCGGCAAAATAAAAAGCGTCAAAGCTCGCGGTGTATTCGCCGTCGGCCTCCGACAGTTCTTTCAGCCGGAAAAATCCGGCTCGCATGGTGTCCCCGGGAACCGCCGTATAGACGGCATCCCCAAGCGTCAGGTATTTAGAGCTTTTATCCTGATATTCCACAGCACCGAAGAACCGCGTTACCGTTTGGGAAAATGCCTCTGTGGGAATTTTCTGAACCTGTGCGCCGGCAGCGCCCGACCTGTCGACATTGTTCAGCAGGACAAACAGCGTCAGATCATCCCAGTTTGGCAACTGACCTTTTTCAAATGCAGGCAGCATGGACAGCTCGTGATTGTGCGCCTGATAGTACCGAAAAAACTGTGTTTCCAGACGCTCTGAATCCATCTCGGTTGCTTCTTTCAATGCAAGAAGCAGCCGTTCGTTTGGATCGCTCTTTTCAGAATCGTTTGTCTTTTCCGTGCAGCCGGTAAACAGCATTGCCATCAGCAGCAGACACAAAAGCCCAATCTTTCTGCGCATGTTGTCACCCCCATTATCATATAAACTCCAGACACGCGGGTTCTTATCGCGCTTTGCTGATAATAGCCGCTGCGTTCTCATCATAAAGGCGCATAAGCCGACTCATCACCAGTCCGGCTCATGCGCCAACAGAAACGATTTTGATGCGACCTCTCCATAATCGGGAGCCGCACCAATAC
>CAKUPI010000008.1 GCA_934675045.1 uncultured Eubacteriales bacterium | reverse complement strand
CAAACTCGATATCGCCGCCAATGGGCTCCCAGTTCTCCCGGTGCGGCGCAAAGGCGTCGCCGTAGCGGGCGATGACCTCGGGCGTGTCGGTGATGTCGCAGGGGCGCTCGATCAGCGCGCAGACGCGCTCGATGTTGACCTGCGTGGCGATGAACTCGGCAAAGACGCGGGCCATCTGCTGCACCGGCTCCAGAATGCCGAGCGCATACGAGACAAAGGCCGACAGCACGCCGATCTCCAGCACATTGTCCATGACAAGGTAGCCGCCCTGGCGCAAAACGAGCGCTGCGGCCAGCGACCCGAAGAACAAAACGATGGGAATGAACATGGCGTTGAGCATGGTGGCGTGAATGGAGGTGCGGTGCATGAGGTCGGTCAGGCGGTGGAAGTCGCGGTCGTTGCGCTCCTCGATGACCAGCGTTTTGCTGGTTTTGGCGCCGGTAATGCCCTCGTTGTACGCGCCGGTGATGCGCGAGTTGATCGAGCGCACCTTGCGGTTGGTGCGCAGAATACGGCTTTGGAACAAAGCGGTGATGACGGCGATGACGGGCACAACCGTCATGACGAGCAGGGCCAGCCGCGCGTTGAGCCACAGCATGGCGCCGAAAACGCCGAGGATGTAGGCCGCCGCCCAGAACAGGTCGACAAAGCTCCACGCCACAAGGCTGCTGATGCGGTTGGTGTCGCTCATGACGCGGGCCAGAATGTAGCCGACGGGCGTCTGGTTGTAATACGAAAGCGAGAGCTTTTGCAGGTGGACAAAGCAGGCGCGCTTGAGCTCACGCCCGAGGTTCATCTCAAGCACCATGGAGGTGCGGGAGAAAATGACGACGACGAGGCCCTGCGTCAAAAGAACGGCGGCGTAAACGGCGGCAAAGACGGCGAGGCCCTCGGTGGTCTGCGGGGTGATGAAGCGGTCGATGGCGTAGCGCTGGAAAAGGGGCATGGCGATGTCAACGCCGGCGATGAGCACCATCAGAAGCACCAGAGCCAGCACCTTGCCCTTGTAGGGCCGCACAAAGGGCCACAGCTTTTTCCAGATGTTCGCGTCAAACGTGGCGCGGGTGTCCTCGTGCCGGTTGAAATCCTCGGTCATTGCGCGTCCCCTCCTTTCGCAGCGTCACTTTGCATTTCAAAGATGCGGCGGTAGATGCCGGGGCGGGAGATGAGCTCGTGGTGGGTGCCGATGTCGGCCGCCTTGCCGTCCTCTAAAACGAGAATGCGGTCGGCGTGCATCAGGGTGCTGATGCGGTGCGAAATGAGCACCACCGTGCTGCTGCCGGTGCTTTGGCGCAGCGAATCGCGGATGCGCGCGTCGGTCTCCAAATCGACGGCCGACAGCGAGTCGTCAAAAACGAGGATGGGCGCTTTAAGCATCAGCGTGCGCGCAATGGCAATGCGCTGCTTCTGCCCGCCCGAAAGGGTGACGCCGCGCTCGCCCACCATGGTGTCATAGCCGGCGCTGAAGTCGGTGATCGACTGGTCGATGTCGGCGATGCCGGCGCTGTGGCGTATCTGCTCGATGGTCGGGCGCTCGACGGCGATGCCGATGTTTTCCTCGACGGTTTTGGAAAACAGAAAGGGCTCCTGAAGCACAAGGCCGACGCCGCGGCGCAGGTAGGCGCGGTCGATGCTGCGGATATCGACGCTGCCGATGGTGATTTTCCCGCAGCCCTCCGGCAGGTCGTACAGACGGTTGAGCAGGTAGGTGATGGTCGACTTGCCCGAGCCGGTGGCCCCCAGAATGCCGAAGGTGGTCCCCTTGGGGACGGTAAAGCTCAGGTTTTGCAGAACCGGCAGGTCCTCGTAGCGGAAGGTGACGTTGTCAAAGACAATGTCGGCCGAAAGGTCGGGCTTTTGGGCGCCTGGCTCTTCCTCTTCGGCTCTGGCGATGAGAATCTCATAAAGGCGGCTCAGCGAAACCCCCGTTTTGCTCATTTCGGACAGCGTGCGCCCGAGCGAACGCACCGGCCACGCCAGCGTCTGGTTGTAGGAGACAAACACCAGAAACTCGCCCAGCGTGATCGACCCGCGCACGGCCAGCACGGCGCCGAACACGACGACGGAAAGCACCTGAAGGCCGGTGACGACGTCGCCCAGACCCCAGTAGGCGCCCAGCGTGTAGCCGAGGTTGATCCATTTGTCGGCAAAGCCGTTGTTTTTTTCGTCGAAGCGGTCCACCTCGTACTTTTCACGGCCGAAGGCGCGCACCACCCGCACGCCGGTCAGGTTTTCCTGCACGGCTATCATAAGCTCGCCCTCGGCCTCGTCGGCCGTGCGGAACTGGCGGGAAATGCGGCGGTAGTACACGCCGGAATACAGCATGACGATGGGGATGAAGATCAGGGCGACGGCCGAGAGGGCGGCGTTCATGGAAAACATCAGGGTGAGTGCCGTCGCGATGAGAATGACGGTGCGGGCCACCTCGATGAGCTGGCCTGCGACGAAGTTCCGCACCACGTCCACGTCAGAGGTGCAGCGCTGGATGATGTCGCCCGTCTGGTTGCGGGTGTGCCACGCAAAGGGCAGGCGCTGGACATGCGAGAAAAGGGTGTTGCGCAGTGCGCGAATCATGCCCTCGGTCCCCCGGGCGACGCACATGCGCGAGAGGAAGTTGAAAAGGCCGGACAGCAGGGAAAAGACGATGACGAACAGGGCGCACAGCAGCAGATGGGTCCGCAGGAAGCCGCGGCCTCCGATGCCCTCCACGGCCCGCAGGACGAGGTCCGGCAAGGCGAACGGCTTGTCGCCGATGACCGAGTCGACGGTGACGCGGATGACCTGCGGCATGAGAAACTGAAACAGGATGCTCAGGCCGCTCGCCGCCACGGCCAGCACGAAAAAGCGCTTGAAGCCGTTTGCAAACCGCAGCAGCATTTGGGTTAACGAGTGATTGGGCATAGGCTCCTCCTTTCCGGATTCGGTGAAACACACAGAAAAAGTCGGCCCGCCGGGATTTTGGGGAATCTGGCCGGACGGCCAGTGGGGAGACGCTGCCGGCTGATTCTATAAAGTCCATTTTGGCATATTTTCCGGTGAAAAGCAAGAGAGCCAAAGCGCCGCCGGGCGGTCGCCGGGCCTTGCGCGCGGGTAAAGCGCCGCCGGTTTCGGCGCGTCTTTCAGCCGTATGGGTGCGGGGAAGCCGCGCAAAGCGGCCGTTTGCGGGCAAATATTGCGCAAAGCGGCCCGGAGAAAGGGGCGGCCCGTTTGTAAAAAAAAAATGATCCGGGCCGAAAAAGACAAGAAATTCATACATTATTCACGCATGAATATTCCGGTGTTATTATAATAGAAATAAAGAGAGGAGCTATGACTATGCAGACAGATAAGAAACCGAAAAAGCCCCTATATGTCTATTACCTGATTATCGTGCTGGTGGCCATGCTGTTAAACGCGCTGGTGTTCCCCAGGCTGCTCAGGCCCACCATTGTCAGCGTCGATTACGGCACCTTCATCGGCGAGCTGGAGGACGGCAAAATCAAAACGGTCGAAATGGACGAGACGGGCAACACCATCTATTACCTCAAAAACGAGCAGCCCGAAAAGCCGGGCGGCGAGCAGACCGTTTACGCCGTCGGCGTGTGGCCCAACGACACCGGGCTGGTCGACCGCCTCAACGCGGCAAAGGTCACCTATTCCAAGGTGGTGCCGCAGGAAAACTCGCCGCTTGTGGACTTCATGCTGACCTGGGTGCTGCCCATCGGCCTGATGGTGCTGGCCATGAACATCTTTATGAAGGGCATGCAGAAGCGCATGGGCGGCAACGCGCTGACGCTCGGAAAGGCCAACGCCAAAATCTATGTGGCGGCGCAGACCGGCAAGACCTTTGCCGACGTGGCGGGACAGGACGAGGCGAAGGAAGCGCTGCGCGAAATGGTGGAATACCTGCACAACCCCGCCAAATACAAGGAAATCGGCGCGCACATGCCCAAGGGCGTGCTGCTGGTCGGCCCGCCGGGCACCGGCAAAACGCTGCTGGCCAAGGCCGTCGCGGGTGAGGCCGGCGTTCCCTTCTTCTCCATTTCCGGCTCGGAATTTGTGGAAATGTTCGTCGGCATGGGCGCGGCGCGCGTGCGCGACCTTTTCAAGCAGGCGCAGGAAAAGGCGCCGTGCATCATCTTCATTGACGAAATCGACACCATCGGCAAAAAGCGCGACGGATCGGGCGTCGGCGGCAACGACGAGCGTGAGCAGACGCTCAACCAGCTGTTGGCCGAAATGGACGGCTTTGACGGCAATCTGGGCGTCGTCATTCTGGCGGCCACCAACCGGCCCGAGACACTCGACAAGGCGCTGCTGCGCCCCGGCCGCTTTGACCGCCGCGTTCCGGTCGAGCTGCCCGATTTGCAGGGCCGCATCGCCATTCTCAACGTGCACGCCAAGGACGTGCGCATGAAGCTGGGCATCGACATGAGCGTTGTGGCGCGGGCGACCTCGGGCGCCTCGGGTGCCGAGCTGGCCAACATCATCAACGAGGCGGCGCTGCGCGCGGTGCGCATGGGCCGCAGCGAGGTGGCGCAGGGCGATGTGGAGGAAGCCGTCGAGACGGTCATCGCCGGCGCGCAGCGCAAGGGCGCGGTCATTTCCGACCGGGAAAAACGCATTGTCGCCTACCACGAGATCGGCCATGCGCTGGTGGCGGCGCGGCAGACCGATTCGGCGCCCGTCACCAAGATCACCATCATCCCGCGCACCTCGGGCGCGCTGGGCTACACCATGCAGGTCGACGAGGAGGAAAAGTTCCTGCTGACCCGCGACGAGGCCTTCAATAAAATCGCGACGCTGACGGGCGGCCGCGCCGCCGAAGAGCTGGTCTTTTCCCTTGCAAGCTCGGGCGCCGCCAACGACATCGAGCAGGCCACCCGCATGGCCCGCGCCATGATCACCCGTTACGGCATGAGCGAGAACTTCGACATGACGGCGCTGGAAACGGTGACCAACCAGTATCTCGGCGGCGACACAACGCTGGCCTGCTCGGCAGAGACGGCGGCCAAAATCGACGCAGAGGTCATGGGGATCATCAAGGAAGCCCACAAAAAGGCGCTCGATATCCTGCGCCGCGACCGCGCCAAGCTGGACGAGCTGGCGGCCTACCTGCTCAAAAAGGAGACCATCACCGGCGAAGAGTTCATGCAGATTCTGCACGAGGGCGAGCAGTAAGACAGCCGTCAAAAAAGAGGCAATCCGCAGTGGATTGCCTCTTTTCATTATACGTCGAACGCCTGCGCCACGGCGTCGAAAACGCGCCGCACCTCGCGCTCGCTGTCCTCCCCGCCGGGGATCATCCCCTGCGCCAGCAGGGGGCTTCCGCCGCCGCGGCCTCCCAGACGGGTACACAAATCCTTGACAAAGCCGCCCAGATTGGGCCCGGCTTTGGATTTGCTGCGCATGAAGAGCAGCGAAAGCTGGTCCTGCTGCCGCACGGCAAACAGCAGGGCCGTGGGCTGCTCCAGACACAGCGATTCGGCCACGGCGCGCAGATGCTTGACGTCGCCGCCGTCCAAAACGGCGCAGGCCAGACGCCCCTGCGCAAGGGGACGGCTCCGCGCCGCCCATAGAGCGGCGTCCGAGAGCAAAAGGGCCTGCTGAAGCGCATGGCACTGCTCCTCAAGCAGGTCGCGCCGCCGGGAAAGGGCGGCCTGCGCCGCCGTGAAATCCTTCAGGTTTTCGCAGCCAAGGGCGCGCTGCATGGAAAGCACGGCGGCGGCGCGGTCGCGGCGGGCCTGTGCAGCCGCCTTTCCGGCGGAGTAGTAGACGCGGAAAACGCCGCGCACCTCTTTGGTGCCGGTGACGAGAAGGTCCCCGACGCCGCCGGTCGCGGGGCAGTGGGTGCCGCCGCAGGCGTTGCAGTCAAAGCCCTCGATTTCGACCAGGCGGATGCGCTCGTGCGGGGTGATCTTGCCGCGGACCGGCCGCCGGGCCGCCTCCTCGGGGGTGAAGTAGCCGGTGTGCACCGGCAGATCGCGCGCGATGACCCGGCGGGCCAGCTCCTGCGCCTCGATCAGCTGGCCGTCGCTCAGGCTGCGGGCCAGCTCGATGTGCGGGCCGCCCTCCTCGATGCGCGCGATGACGGTGGGAATGCCAAAGGTCCGGTCGATGACGGCCGAAAGAATGTGCTGCCCGAGATGGTGGCGCATCAGCTCGAGCCGGCGCTCGCCGTCGATGTGCAGGCAGACGGCGCCTTCGACGGGACGGGGGACAATGTGCAGGATTTGGCCGTTTTCCTCGTACACGTCGGAAACGCGCACCCCGCCGATGTCGCCCTCGTCGCAGGGCTGGCCGCCGCCGCGGGGGAAAAAGACGGTCTGGTCGAGCACGGCGGCAAAGCCCTGCTTGCAGGGGGTACAGGAAAGCACCTGCGCCTGTGCGGAAAACAGGGCGGGGGCGTCGTCAAAGAGTCGTTTTGTCATGCGGGATTCCTCACAAAAGACGGTTTTGGTTGATGACCAGCCCAAAGTGCAGGCCGAGGTACTCGGCCGCCTTGCGGCACATCAGCATACGGGAGAGAAAAATCTCAAAATAATCCATGACAGCCGAAATGGCGGTATCGATGGTCAGCGTCAGCACGACTTCGCGGCTTTTGGTGTCGACGTTTAAGCTGGAGTCGATGACGGCGTAGTTGACACGGTCGTGAATGTCGGCGCCGATGGTCTTGAGCGAGCGCACGCGGCTGCGGCGCACGTCCGACTTGTCGGCCAGAATGAGGGCGGCCGAGATGGGGGAGACGGCCTGGCCGGTGCCCTCGTCGTGGTGGCCGATGGCGCTGACCACGTCGGAAAGCTCGGCCGGCTCCATGCCCATCTGCCCGAGCAGGGTAAAGGCCATCAGCGCGCCGCTCTGGGCGTGGTCGATGCGGTTGACGCTGTTGCCCATGTCGTGAATAAAGCCGGCGATGCAGGCCAGCTCGACGGTGCGGGGGCCGTAGCCCAGGGCCGTCAGAATACGCGACGCCATTTCGGCGGTGATGCCGGCGTGGGCAAAGCCGTGCTCGGTGTAGCCCAGCTCGCCCAAAACGGCGTTGCCTTTTTCGATATACGTGCGGATGACGGGGTTGTCCTTGACCTCTTGAAATGTCAGCATACAGCCTCCTTACTGTTCGGTGATTTCACCGGCCCGGGTCAGGCAGATTTTGGACACCATGGGTCCGATGATCTCGTAAATGAGCGTGCCGCACAGGACAATGGCGCGCACGGCGGCCGCGTGCTCGGGCACGACGTCCTGCGCGACCAGCGTCAGGCCGATGGCGACGCCGGCCTGCGGAATGAGGGTGGGGCCGAGGTATTTTTTGATGACCGGGTCGGCGTGCATGACGGCGGCGCCCAGCGAGGCGCCCAGCCACTTGCCCACCACGCGCATGACAATGTAAACGACGCCGGCAAGGCCGACGGTGGGCAGAACGGACAGGTTAAGCTCGGCGCCCGACACGACGAAGAACATCATAAAGATGGGCGGCGTGGCAAAGTCGGCGATGCGGAAGATGTCGGGGGCCGCCTTGGACAGGTTGACCAGAGTGGCGCCGATGATCATGTTGGTCAGCAGGGCCGAAGCGCCGAGCAGGCCGGCCAGCGCCGTGCCGAGAAAGACAAAGGCCGCGGTGATGCACAGGCGGTTGGAGTCCTTTTTGAAAAAGCGCAGCGGAACGAGAAAGAAAAGGCCGAGCACAACGCCCAGCACGAGCGAGAGGAAAATCTCGCCCAGCGGCGCGAGCAGCGACGACAGTTTGAAAGCGTCCGCGCCGGACAGGCTTTTGGCCAGCGCGACGGAAAAGCCGAAGGCGATGAGGGCGACGGCGTCGTCCAGAGCGACGACGCTGAGCAGGGTCGAGGTCAGCGGGCCCTTGGCCTTGTACTGCTTGATGACCAGAACGGTGGCGGCCGGAGCGGTGGCCGACGCGATGGCGCCCAGAATGAGCGAGAAGGGCAGCGACTGGCCCGAGAGGTACAGCGAAAGCGTCACGACGGCGACGGCGCCCAGGCCCTCGCAAAGCGCGATGACAATGGGGGTGGCGCCGACCCGCTTGAAATAGCTGGCCTTGAACTCGCCGCCGATGGAAAAGGCGATGAAGGCCAGCGCCATTTCAGAAATGAAATTGAGCTTGTCGAGAAGGCCCTCCTGCAAAAAGCCGATGACATAAGGCCCCAGCAGCAGGCCGGCCAGCAGGTAGCCCGTCACGTTGGGCAGCCGCAGGTGCTTGACGGCGCGCCCGCAAAAAAGCCCTGACAGCAAAATGACCGCCAGGGCCAAAAACAAATTGGGTGTTTCCACTTTTTATTGCATCCCTTTCGTAAAGTCGACGGGCACAGTAAAGACGACGGCTGTGTCAGGGCGGTCGAGATCGCCGACGACCCGCTCGATAATTTCAACGGCGACGGGGACCTGTTCCTCGCGCACAACGGTCAAAACGGTCAGATTCTGCTCCCGGTCCGGATCGAGCAGCAGACGCAGCGACCCCAAAAAGCTGGAATCCTCAAGCGAGTTGTGGAACAGCTCCTGCGCCATGCCGCGGCTTTGCAGGATGGTCGCGCCGCCGATGTGGGAACGGGCCAGCTCCTCAAGCAGCTCGTCGAGCAGCTCAACCTTATTGAGAATGAGAACAAGCAATTTCATACGGGTTCACCCTTTCTGTTAAGTGTATCTGCAATGCCCCAAAGAGGCTGTTTTCATTGTAACACCGCGCAGCGGAGTTGTAAACGGAAAAAGCCAATGCATCGGCTGTCAGGATGCATTGGCTTTTTGTCAAAAACGCTCTGAATCAGTAGGATTTCCCGATATAGCTCGCGGGGTTGACCGTTTTTCCGTGGACGCGGACCTCCCAGTGCAGGTGCGGGCCGGTCGAGTTGCCGGTGCTGCCCACCTTGGCGATGCGCTCGCCCTGCGCCACCTTCTGGCCCACGCTGACCAGCAGCTTGCTGCAATGGGCGTACAGGGTCTGGTAGCCGTTGCCGTGGTCGATGATGACGCAGTTGCCGTAGCCGCCGTTCCAGCGGGCCAGCGTGACAGTGCCGCCGTCGGCCGCGAGCACGGGGCTGCCGGTGGCGCCCGCCAAATCCAGCCCGGTGTGGAAGCCGGAGCGCCGCCAGCCGTACAGCGAGGTGCGGCGGCCGCCGCGGAAGGGGTTGATGAAGCTGCCCTTGGGCGCTTTGGCGGGCAGGGCCTTGGTGCCGACCTCTTTGATTTGGGTGACCGGCTCGGTCACGACGCTGTAAGAGAGCACCTCGCGGCTCTGCTCCCGGCCGTCGATGTAAACGACGTTGGCGGAAACCGAAGCCGTGCCGTTGACGCCCTTTTGCACAATGCGGCTCTGGTTGGTGTACAAATCGGCCGACTTGCGGGTGACCGTTTCATAGGCCACAGACTCGGTGTACTCGATTTTTTTGGTCTGCTTGATGGACAGAACGGGCACGGCGGCCGAAACCTGCAGCGTGTCGCCGACGTGAATGCGGCTGACGTTCAGCCCGGGGTTGAGGGCCTCGATGTCGGACTGCCTGAGCGAGAAGCGCTGGGCGATGGCGCTGACCGTGTCGCCGCTCTGCACGGTGTAGGTGACGACCTCCTGCGAATTGCCGGTCAGGGCGGCCTCGATCTCCGCGATGGACCGGATGGCCGAGTTGGGCACGGTGCGCTCCTCGATGCGCACATCCTGCACAAACTCCGTTTTGACGTTGTCGGCCGTGTCGGTGCTCCCCTTGAGCAGCCGCTGCCGCAGCAGGTCAAGGGCCGTCTTGCTGTCCGAAGCGCCTATCAGCTCGCCGTCGACGGTCAGCGCGTACTGGGTGGAAACGCCGTTGACAATGGACAGCAATAGGTCGCGGGTGGCGTTGGTGTCCAGCATGCTGTCGCGGTGGATGTAGCCGAGCGAGTAGGAAACGTCGGCATTGAGGCGGTAAGGGGTGCTGAGGTATTCGGTGGCCGTGGCCTCGACCTCGTCGATCAGCGCTTCCATTTCCTCCTTGGTCTCGACAAAGCCGAGGCTCTGCCCGTTCAGCGTGACCTCGAGGCCGACGCCGAAGTAGGACCACGAAAAAATCAAAATGGTGATGGTGGCCAGGCACAGGCAGGGGACGGTGCGGGAGCGGGAGCCGAACCATTCGGCGACGTGATCGCGCAGCCGCAGCCCCCAAAGGCGGGTTTCGAGTGTGATGAGCAGCTCGCGAAGCGGCTCGCTCTTGGCCAGCGCACGGCGGCGGCCCTTTTCGACGGCGATGCCGCCGAGGCGGGCAGCGCCCTGACAGGCACGCAGAACAGCACCCGCAAAAGCGGCGGCAAAGCCGCGGGCCTCCTGCGCGGTGCGGACGTTGCCCCCGATGTTGGCCATGCGGGCAAGCTTGACCTTGGCCTTGACGGCGGCGCGGTGCAGCGCGCGGAACAGGCCGGTCGGGGCGGGCGGGGCAAAGGAAGGGCCCCGGGCACCGATATAAGCGCGCATATTCCGGCCTCCTTTCGATAAATGACAAATTGAAATCAAACGTTACAAAAGAGTAACAACATGCTTTATCTTACAGGATTTTGCCGCCGATGTCAAGGGGGAATGGCGTACCGGCCGATAAAAAAGTCCGGCAAACGGAAATAAAAGAGCCGTTTTGGCTCTTTTATGGCGGATATTTTCCATATTTTGTTCCGAAAAACGCAGGGTTTACAGGGCGGGGAAGGGGGGCGCGAACACCCGGATGGCATGGGGAACGGCCTCGATCTCGACCTCGCAGGGGGTGCCGCCGAACTCGCCGTCAAGGGTCCAGGGGACCTCGGACAGCGAGCGGAAATGCGCCCGCGAGGACTTGAAGGAGTGGACGAACTCAGAGGCGAAGTCCTGATGCAGAATGGAGTTGACGACGGCGGTCAGCTGGCCGACGTTCTGCGGGTTGCGCACAAGCGTCACCTCCAAAAGGCCGTCCGACATGGAGACCAGCTGCTTGTCGGCCAGGCGCAGGCCGCCGACCGACGACGAATTGCTCACCATGCCGAAGAGGAACTCGCCCTCGGCCGAAAAGCCGTCGCCTTCGACCTGCATGGGGTAGGCCTTGAGCACGGGCAGGCGCTTGATGCCCTCCAGAATATAGGCGGTGCGGCCCAAAAGCAGCTTGCTCTGCTGGGGCGTCTGGTAAGACACCTCGGTAAAGGCGCCGAAGGCGGCGATGTACGAGAAGTAGCGCCGGCCGAAGCGCCCGACGTCGACCAGACAGCTGCTGCCGTCGACGATGCTTCTTGCAGCCTCGGTCATGTTGCGCGAAATGCCGAGGCTTGCGGCAAAGTCGTTGACCGTTCCGCTGGGCAGGTACCCGAGCGGCGGGCGGTCGGTCAGGGCCATCAGGCCGTTGATGGTCTCGTTTAAGGTGCCGTCGCCGCCGCAGGAAACCAGAATGTCAAACTGGCCGCGGCGGCTATGGATGATTTCGGCGACTTCACCGGCGCGGAGAGTGGGGCGGACTGAGACGGAAAAGCCGGCCTCGGTAAACAGCTGTATGATTTCGAGCAGCTTTCTGCGGATTTCCGAGCGGCCTGCGTTGGGGTTGATGACCATGAGAATGCTGCGGCCTGTCGTCATGGAGCGTGCCTCCTTTGTATGCAAAGTAGCGGGTGGAAGATGCGGAGCAAACGGCGCTGGGCGGGCGGGGGCGCCGCCGGACGCCGCCGCGGGAAAAAAGGTCTCGCCTTTCGGTCCGCGGGCGTGGTAGAATAGAGAAAGCCGCCGGGAAGCGCCCGGCGCGCGGGGAGGAAGGGAGAAAAAATGGAACGGCAGGAGTTGTTTGCACGGCTGCGCGAGCTGCACGGCCGCGCGGCGCGGCGGGGAGAGGTGAGCTGCACCGGATTTTTAACGCCGGCCGAGCAGGCGTGGGCCGAGGCCGATTGCCGTCAGGCCGGGCTGGACGGGCTGGTTTTATGGGGCGGAAACGCGCAGAGCGAGCGGAAAATGGCGTTTTTCTTTCCCGATTGGGCCGATCCGGCCGAGTACCCGTTTGACGAGGTGTCCGGCGTGCGCCTGACGGCGCGGTTTGGCGCGCCGTCGCACCGCGACGTTTTGGGCTCGGTGCTGGCGCTCGGCGTCGAGCGCCGCGCGGTCGGGGACATCGCCGTCGCGGGCGAGCAGGTGTGGCTCATCGCCCTCGAGCCGGTGGCGCGCCTGATTGCGCAGAGCCTGGAGCGCGTCGGCCGCTCGGCCGTGCGCGCCGAGCCGATACCGTGGCAGCAGGTCCCGGCGCAGGCGGCCGAGCTGCGACCCGTGCGCTTTACCGTGCAGAGCCTGCGTCTGGACGCCGCCGTGTCGGGGCTGTTCCAGCTCTCGCGGACAGAGGCGCAGGCGGCGGTCACGGGCGGCAGGGTGTCGCTGAACCACCTCGAATGTCAGCGCTGCGACACGCGCGTCGGCGAGGGCGACGTCATCGCCCTGCGCGGAGCGGGCAAGGGACGCATTTGCGCCTGCGGCGGCGTCACGCGCAAGGGGCGCGTGGCCGTCGAGGGGGAGCGCTGGGTATAGCGCGCGCTATTTCCGCTCGTCGTCCAGCACGGTGTAGTCACATTCAATCGGGGTGACGGCCTTTTTGATTTGGCGGCCCAGCCGCGTCACCATGCCGATGCTCCACAGGTCGGAGATCCCCTGATACACCAAAATGGCGCCGATGACGGCCACGGCGGTGGCGGCGGCCGAGAAGGGGTTGAAGAGGATGAGCAGGCCGAGAGCGGCCGCGGCCAGCGACAAAGCAAGGGCCAGCGGCCATTTGCCAAAGCCCAGCCGGCGCAGCTCAAGGGCACGGCGCAGGTTGATCAGGCTGTCAAAGACGACGTACAGCCCGAAAAAGACGGGCAGGATGGAGAGGATAAACTGCGGGTGCAGGAGAAAGACAATCCCCACCGCCGTCAGCACAATGCCGAGCAGCAGGTCCAGACGGAAGCCGCCGGCGCGGCTTTCGCACACGAGAAAGCCGATGATGGTGATCAGCCCGTAAACGAGCAGAATACTGCCAAAGGCATAGCAGATGACCGTGCTGCTGATGCCGGGCCAGAAAAGGAGCACCAGCCCCAGCACGATACAGAAGATCGACGCGACGATAAAGTTGATTTTCACACGTTTAAAGAGTTCTCTCATCATGGCGGCTCCTTTGCAAAAATGCGGTCAAGGCTTTGTAAAGCGGGTATGGGAGTATTATACCACATTCGCCGGGCAACTCAACAGCTAAAAAGCCGGAGCCCTTTCAGCGGGAAAGGGGCCCGGTTTTTTTATTCGGGAAAAACCCGGGGCAGGCTGTCGGACTCGGTGCACAGGCAGAAGGTGTAGCCCGGCGCAAAGGGGAGAAAGCGCAGAAAGGCCGACTCGACGCGGGGGGACAGCCGCCCCTGCCGGACGACCGAAAAGGCGCCGAAGCGGTCGGTGATGCCGTCGCCGGTGTACTTGACATAGCTTTCCTTGGCGCACCACACGGCAAAAAACCCCTCTTCCCCGGCGCGCAGGACATAGTCGTATTCCGCGGGGTGGAAAAAGCGCCGCGCCACCCCCGCACAGCTGCACGGCCGGTGCTCCTGCAAATCGAGCCCGACGGGCCGGTCGGAAAAGGCGCAGGCAAAGTACCCGCCGCTGTGCGTGGCGGAAAACTCAATGGGCACGCCTGCAAAACGCGGCTTTTCCGTGCCGCAGCGCACCGGCGTCAGCCCTTCGCCGGCGGGCAGGCCGGCATACCGGGCATAGCGCCCGGCCCAAAGGGAAATGCTCCGGGCGGAGTCAAATCCGTCGGAGCATTTTTGCGTAAAAATGACAACCCCCTGCATGCTCAGGGAACCTGAACGCCGTTTTGCTGCATGTAGGCGATGACGTCTTTAACCTGATGCAGTTTCCAGACGTCGCGGGTGGGGATGCTGACGTCGAGCCTGTCCTCAAAGGCGCAGACAATGTTCATAACGTCGAGGGAATTGAGCTGTAAATCCTTGATGAAATCGGTTTCGTAGGTGATGTTTTTCTTG
Source organism: uncultured Eubacteriales bacterium (assembly GCA_934675045.1). GTDB lineage: Bacteria > Bacillota > Clostridia > Oscillospirales > Butyricicoccaceae > Ventrousia. The sequence goes on along the minus strand of CAKUPI010000008.1, from coordinate 7,366 downwards.
CCGGTTACGCTGAAAATGACCTCTTGAATGAACTCGAGCACAATATCGCCTCCTGTTTTGTCAAATTGCGGTTCTCTTGACCTTGCGGGCGGCCGTTTTTTCAAACTCGGTGGCCCGCAGGTTGATGTTCTGAATCTGCTTGTAGATGGGCAAATCGCGGTTGATGGCGTCGACCTGCGCCTGAAGCTGCTCGAGGATTTCGTAAGAGGACAGGTTCTGCGTCTGATCGGGATCGGGGTAGACCATGACGGCGATTTTGACGTCGTCGGTCGAGCTTCCGCTCGTCGCGCCGTAGGCGACGACCTCCTTGACCAGCGGCAGCGCGGCCAGCTTGTTTTCGATTTCCTCGGGGGAAACCTTTTTGCCGTTTTTCATGACGATGAGGTTTTTGATGCGTCCGGTGATATACAGGCGGCCGCTGCAGTCCAGATAGCCGAGGTCGCCGGTTTTGAACCAGTCGCCCTGCATGGACTGCGCGGTCAGCTCGGGGCGGTTGTAATAGCCGTTCATCAGCGTCGAGCCGCTGACGAGGATTTCGTCGTCCTGAATCTTGACCTTGCAGCTGGGCAGCACCCAGCCGACCGATTTGAAGTCATACGAGCAGGTGCGGTTGACCGACACGAGCGGCGAGCACTCGGTGATGCCGTAGCCCAAAAGCACCAGAATGCCGAAGGCCTGAAGCTCCTCGGCCACCTTTTCGGCCAGATAGGCGCCGCCGCACATGATGAGGTTCAGGCTTTCAAGGCAGGTGCCCTGAAACTTTTTGGCCATAATAGGCCGCACGAACAGGCCGGGGTCGCCGAGCAGGCGGCCCAGCTTCATCAGCGCGCAGACCTGCTGGCGCTTGCCCGATTTTTCGATGCTGGCCCAGACGAACTTGTGAATGGACTCGGCTATCAGGGGAACGGCGATGAGGGTCTCCGGCTTGAAAAGCTCCATGTCGCGGATCATGGTCTTTAAATCGCCGTTGAGGCAGACGTTGATGCCGGCGATCAGGCTGCTGAGCACCGATCCGGTCACGCCGTAGGCGTGGTACAGCGGCAGAACGGCAAAGGAGCGGTGGGGCGACACGGTGATGAGGGCCAGCGAGTCGCTGCTGTTGTGCAGAATGCCGCGGTGGCTCAGCATCACGGCCTTGGAGCGGCCCGCCGTGCCCGAGGTGTAGACGAGCGAGGCCGTCTGCTGCGGCGAAAGCGGCGTGTCTTCCAGCGTTGTGTCGCCGCCTTCCAGCGCGGCGCGGCCCTCGGCGCAGAAATCGGCAAGGGTCGGGCATTTTTCGGTGTCCGGATACATCGAGAGCACGGTGCGCAGGCGGGGAAGGGCGCTTTGCGCCTTCAGGCAGATGGGAAGCAGGCTGCGCGACGCGACGGCGGCGACGGCGTCGGAGGTTTCCAGCATTTCGACAATCTTGTCCTCCGGCTGCTCGATGTCGACGCAGACGGCGACGCAGCCCGCGCTGGACGCGCCGAAATAGCAGACCATCCACTCGTAGCAGTTTTCCGATACGATGGCGATGTGCTGGCCGCCAAAGCCGTTTTTCAAAAGCGCCGTGCCGAAAGAGAGGGCGTCGCGTTCCAGATCGGTGTAGCTGTGGTCCACCCGGACGCCCTTGCGGGTGTACAGGGTGACGGCGGGGCGATCGCCGTATTTGCGGGCGATGCCGTGCAGGAACTGCCGGAAGTCGTCGTAGTAGTCGGTCTCGTTGTACGCAAGACTTTTTTTCATAACTGCACCTCGTTTGCTTCTATTTGGTCAGGATTATCGCCGAAAGTCCAGGCCAGCTCCTGCTGGATGGCGGGGTAGTCGCGCAGCACCTCGATAAACACGTCGGTGATGGCGGGGTCAAACTGCGAGCCGCGGCCCTTTTGCAGCTGCTCGATCGCCTGATCGAGGGAAAGCTCTTTTTGGTAGATGCGGTGAGAGGTCATGGCGTCGAAGGAGTCGGCGACGTTGATGATGCGCGCCTCCTCGGGAATGGCGCAGCCGTGCAGCCCGTCGGGGTAGCCCTGTCCGTCCCAGCGCTCGTGGTGGCTGCGCACAATGGGACAAATCTCGCTGAAGGCGCGCAGCGAGGACAATATCCGCTCGCCGCGCACGCAGTGGGTTTTGACCTCGGCGTATTCGCTGTCGGTCAGGGCGGTCGGCTTGCGCAGAATGCCGTCGTCGGTGCCGAGCTTGCCGATGTCGTGGAACAGCCCGGCGATGCGCACCCGCTCGACATAGTCGGCGCTGCGCCCCATTTTTTCGGCGATCCGCTTGGCGTAAAAGGACACGCGGTCGGAGTGGCCGCGGGTGTAAATATCCTTGGCGTCGACCATGAGACGCATGGCGTCGATCATTTCGAAATAGTTTTCGTGCATGGCGCTGTAAGCGTCGTTGAGCTGGCGGTTTTTGACCTTGATGACGGTGCGGAAGAGCACGTTGCAAAGGGCCGAGCCGGCCTGCCGGGCAAAAACCTCCAAAAGCTGCTCGAGGTCGCTGTGCGAGGACCGGTCGGTTTGCAGGCCGATGACGCCGAACACCTCGTGCTTGTCGTCGGTCAGCGCCGCCAGCAGCAAATCGCCGCTCCGGCGCGCCGAAGCGCCGCCGCCGCGGAAGCCGGCGTACACCCTTTCGCCCTCCGGCAGCGCGTTTTGGTACCTGCCGGCGCCGCAGAAAAAGCGGGAGCCGTCCGGCAGCTCGGGCAGGGAGCTGCGGGCGCTGAGGTGCAGCGTGTCGATGAAGGCAAAGCCGTCGGAGCCGGGCAGCAGCGCGAGGACGCTTTGCAGAATGGTTTGCAGGGCCTCCTGCACCGAATCGCAGCGGTAAAGGGCGGGCAGGTCCTCGAGAATGCGGTTGAGCCCGTCGCGGTAGCTGCGGATGGTCCGCATCTGCGTGATGGACTTGGCGCACGACTCGATCAGAAGCTCCAGCTGGTCAAAGCGATCGCTTTTTTCGTAATAGCCCTGAATGTCAAGCTCGCGGATGGTCTTGAGCGGAGGGGCCATGCTCTTGTGCCCGGTCAGAAGAATGATGTAAAGGTCCTTGTTGAAGGCGCGTATGCGCGAGACGACTTCGTCGCCCAGAATGGGGGTCATCAAAAAGTCGAGCAGCAGAATGTCATAGTGCCCGCTGCGGACCCGTTCAATGGCGGAGACAGGATCGTTTTCCGTGTCGACGTGGTAGCCGGACGCCTCAAAATAGGACTGAAGGGTCAGCGTCATGACGCTGTCGTCGTCCAGCGCCAGAATGGAGAAGTCCTTTTGCTGCGGTACAGCCTTGTTTTTTCTCATTGTGCCCTTTCACCTGCCTCTTGCGGGATAATCGTAACGTTTTCTCTGGGAATGGAAAAGCCGAAGATGGAGCCGCCGCCGGGGTTGTCGTCAAGCCACATGAAGCCGCCGAACCTTCCGCGGATGACGGCGTTGGAAATGTAGATGCCAAGCCCCGTGCCGCGGGCGCCCTTGTTGGTGATCATCTGCTTGAAAAGCCGCGATCGGATGTCGGGCGGGACGCCGACGCCGCGGTCGCAGACCATCAGCCGGAAATACTGCTCGTCGCGTTCGAGGACGACGGTGATGGTGTGGTCGCAGCTCTGGCGCTGGGCGTCGATGGCGTTGGAGACAAGGTTGTTGACCACCTGCACCAGATTGTTGATGTCGCCGGACAAAAGGGTGTCGCCCCGATAGCGCTTGTCGATGTGCAGCGAGCAGCCGCTGTTCAAAAGCTCGTGGCGCAGCAGCAGCGAAACCCGCTTTAAAAGCTCGTCGGCGGAAAACTCGCCGCCGTCGGTGGTGTTCATGGTGCTGGCCTGTCCCTTGACGGCGCTGATGATGTCGGACATATAGGTGCACGAGTCGCGGACCTTTTGCACCCAGTCGCCGATTTCGCCGTAAATTTCGCGGTAATCGTCCTCGGTGACGTCGGGATCGCCGAGGCTGGAGCGGCATTCGCTCAGCAGGTTGTCGACGGCCGACATGCTGCCCGAAATGCTCATGATGGGGGTCTTGAGGTTGTGCGCCAGCCCGCCCATCATCTGGCCGAGCGAGGCGAGACGCTCCTGCTCCATCATCCGCACCTGACTGTCCTGAAGCTTCTGCATGCTCTCGCGGACCTTGGTGACGTCCTTGAAGATGGAGACGTAGCCCTCGACCGCGCCCCGCACGACGAGTGGGGAAATCTCCACCAGATAAAAGTATTTCCGGAAGCCGTCCTCCTCGGCGAGGGTGACCGACTGCTCGTAATAGATGTTGGAGCCGCTGCGGCGCGAGGATTCGATGGCGGTCAGCAGGTTGTAGATGCCCGTTTTGTTCTCGACGTCCTCGTCGCGCAGGCAGTCATTTAAAAGGGTGTTTTCGCGAATGCCGTGCAGCCGGCCGAAGACGCGGCGGAAAGGCTCGTTGAAGCTGACGACGCGGCTGTCGTTGTCCGTGACCAGATAGCAGTCGGAAACCCAGTCGAGCACCTTTTGAATGGCCATCGGCTTGATGTCGAGAAAATGCAGGTAAAAAATGGCGACGCCGTGAAAAATAACGGTAAAGGACAGGCTGAGCGGCGTGGTGGCCACCGTGCCCTCGATGATCTTGGCGGACAGCAGCAGGCTGATGGTCAGGGGGATCAGGTTGGCCAGCGAAAATATGATGCTCTGCCAGACGGCGAGGCGGGTCTGGGAGCGCACGGCGTACCAGGCGATCAGCGCAAAGGAGGCCAGAAAGCAGAGCGAGCTGTAAATGCCGTTGAGGTAGAGGAAGGGCCCGAATACCACCTCGGTGCTGTACAGGGAGAAAACGCGGTAAAAGAGGTGGTGCCAGGGGTTGGTCCACACGGCGATGTTGCACAAAACGGGAACGACAAACAAAAGCCAGGTGTAGCGGGGGAGCTTTTCCTCGCCGCTGGTAAAGGTGATGATGACCAGCAGCGAGAAAACCGGCGCGCCGGAGCAGCCCAGATACATGGCGGCGTCAAACAGGCGCAAAAGCTCGGTGTTCTGCGGGTCGGTGAACTTGATGGCGATGCAGGCCAGCATCCAGATGATGAGCAGAATGGCGCCGATGAAGTACAGCCGGTGGATGAGGGTGATGCGGCGTGTCTTGGTAATATGCAGGGTGAACAGCGCCATGGCGATGATAAAAACGACCAGCACGGCAAATTGCATGTCCGATACGATTTCCACAGGAAACAACCTCGCTTTCAGGGTGAGACAGCCGCGGGCTATGGCCGGATAAAGGCGGCCAGCAGCGTGGCCGGTTCGGGCTTCGGCCAGACAAAGCCCAGCTCACAAAGGCGGCGGACGGTGCGGTCGCATACGGGGGTGATCCGGGGCGGATGCTGGCGCAGCCGCTGGTAAAAGGAGATGAGCGGGGCCAGCTCGTCGCCGTGCCCGTCGTGGATCTTCCGGGCGAGATGCTCGTCAAAGGCGGCGGGCGAAACCTCGCCGAAGGCGCCGCGCACCAGAGAAAAGAGCGTGCCCAGCTCGGGGGCCTCGGGGTGAAACAGGTGCCAGACCGGCCCGTCGGCGCCGATCAGGCGCACAAGGGCGTCGGCGCAGCAGTCCACGGGGGTCATCTCGAGCCGCAGCTCGGCGATGTCGCGGGGGATGCAGTCGAGACAGGCGGCCCCCCGCAGCAGCTGGTAAAAGGAATTGGTTTCGGGCTTTTGCTGAAACACGCCGTCGCTGGCGCGGCCGACCAGACGGCCGACGCGGAAAATCTGGCCGCTCAGGCCATTGTGCAGGGCGGCGCGCACCTGCTGCTCGGCCAGGTACTTGGTGCGGACATAGATGTTGTCGCGCCAGTTCTGGCCGATGTCAAAGTCGTTTTCGTCAAAGCCGGCCGGCTCGTCGGGGCTGCGCTCCAGATAATCGCCGGAGATGCTGATGGTGGAAACATAGGCCAGCGCGGCGCCCGTCGCACGAGCCAGCGCAATGACGCGCCCGGTGCCGCGCACGTTGATCTCCTCGGGCATCGGGTCGGCGGCGTAATGCCGCACGTCGGCCGCGGCGTGGACAATGTGCGACAGGCTGCCGGTCAGCGCGGCCAGCGTCTCGTCGCTCAGGCCGAGCTGGGGCCGGGTCAGGTCGCCGGGCAGCACCTCAAGGCGATCCCGCTGGCTTTGCAGCCAGTCCGGGCCGAAATACTGCGTCAGGGTGTCAAGCAGCCGCTGCTGGCCGCCCCGCACCAGGCACAAAACCCGGGCGGCGCCGGCGCTGAGCAGCGCGCGGAGCAGGTGCGCGCCCAAAAACCCGGTCGACCCCGTCAGCAGAACCCGGCCGAGGGCGGGGTTGGCGGCATGGCCGGGGGAAGGCTCCGCCGCCTTGGGCGGCGGGCACGGCTGCGCGCCGCGGGTCAGCAGGGGCAGCTGCTCCTCGATGGTCGGGTGCTCGTAAAACTGCGCCAGCGTCAGCGAAAAGCCTTTGTCATAATACAGGCTGAGCAGCGAAAGGGCGGCCAGAGAGGTCCCGCCCTGCTCAAAGAAGGAGCGGGTGCGCGACACGGTATCGCAATGGAGAACCTGCCGCCACAGCCCTTCGATGCCGTCGTCGCCCGCCTGTGCGGGCAGAGAGTCCGAAGGCTCCTCCATGGCGGCCAGAGCGATGAGGTCGGCCTTGCCGCTCGGGGTGCGGGGCATGGCGTCCAGCACCGTAATGCGCTGCGGCACCATGTAGGAAGGCAGCGTGCGCCGCAGCCCCTCCTGAAGCGCGCCGCCGTCGCAGCGGGCGTTCGGGGCGGGGACGACAAAGGCGCGCAGCGCCATGGAGCCGTCGCTGCCGGTGACGGGCACGGCCTCGGCCTCGCCCACGCCCTCCTGCCGCAGCAGCGCCCCTATCACCTCGGTCAGTTCGACGCGCTGGCCGTTGAGCTTGATCTGCCGATCGCGGCGGCCGATAAAGTCGAGCTTCCCGTCGGCGCGGCGGCGGACCAAGTCGCCGGTGCGGTACATGCGCCGGCCCGGGCAGAAGGGGTCGGGGACAAAGCAGCATCCGGTCAGAGCGTCATCGCCGGCGTAGCCAAGGGCCAGACATTCGCCGGCCAGAAAAAGCTCTCCCCGCGCAAGAGGGGGAACTATTTGTAGATTTTCGTCGAGAATATACGCTTTGCAATTGAAAAGCGGGGTGCCGATGGTGACGTCGTCACCTTCCACCTCGTCGCCGGTGGCGTAAACGGCGGCCTCGGTCGGGCCGTACAGGTTGTAAACGCGCGCGCAGCCGGTCTGTCGCAGCCGGCGGACCAGCTCGGGGGCGAGGGCCTCGCCGGCGAGAATCATCGTTTGCAGGCGGCCGATGGCGGCGGACAGGGGGGCGTGGCCGAGATACATTTGCAGGCGCGACGGCGTCAGCTGCATGACGGCGGGAGAATGCCGCTCCATGACGGCGGCCAGCCGGTGGGGC
>CAKUPI010000007.1 GCA_934675045.1 uncultured Eubacteriales bacterium | reverse complement strand
GTCGCAGACGATAAACTTGGGGTCGAGCGCAAGCGCTCGCGCTATGCCGATGCGCTGTCTTCTGCCGCCGTCAAGCTCGTGCGGATAGGTGTTGACCAGCCTGTGGGCGAGGCCGACGACGTCCATCAGCTCCAGCACCTTGTCCATGCGCTCGGCCTTGGTTGCACCGATGTTGTGGATGATCATGGGCTCCATGATGGCCTGGCTGATGGTTTTGCGGGGGTTGAGCGAGGAAAACGGGTCCTGGAAGATGATCTGCATGTCCTTGCGCTTTTTGCGCATCTGCTTTTTGGAAAGCGTCGAAATATCCTCGCCTTCAAAATACACCTGTCCGGCGGTCGGCTCAAGGAGCCGCAGTATGGCGCGTCCGGTCGTGGATTTTCCGCATCCGGATTCGCCGACCACGCCCAGCGTCTTGCCGCGGTCTATGGTAAAGGTAACGTCGTCGACGGCATGCAGCATCCCGCGAGATGTTTTGAAAAACTTGCACAGATTGTTTACTTTAAGAAGCTGTTCCGTCATTTGCCTATTACACCGCCTTCCAGTATGTTCTGCTCATTGTACAGGTGACATTCCACATAATGCGTTGCGCTGCGGTACAGCTTTTTCGGCTTTTCCTCGGCACATATTTCGCGGGCATACTGGCAGCGCGGGCAAAAAACGCAGCCCGGCGGCAAATTGCTCGGGTCCGGCATCAGGCCCTTGATGGGCTTGAGCTTCGCCTTTCTGTCTTCGAGGTTGGGAAGCGAGTTGAAAAGGCCCTCCGTATACGGGTGGAGCGTATTTTCAAAAACGTCCTCAAGGGTACCGTGCTCAACCACTCTGCCCGCATAGATGACCGACACCTTGTCGCAGGTCTCGGCGACGACGCCAAGGTCGTGGGTGATCATCAGCATGGAGGTGTTCTGCGCTTCCTTGAGCGCACGCATCATCTCCAGCACCTGCGCCTGTATCGTAACGTCCAGCGCCGTGGTCGGTTCGTCAGCGATCAGCAGCATGGGGTTGCAGGCAAGCGCCATGGCGATGACAACGCGCTGCTTCATGCCGCCGGAGAACTGGTGCGGATATTCCCGGCCGCGCTCGCCCGGTATTCCGACCATTTCCAGCATCTCTCTGGCTTTTTCCAGGGGCTTTCCGCCGCCCTCGTTGTGTATCTCTATGACCTCGGATATCTGCTCCTCTACCGTCATGACGGGGTTGAGCGACGTCATGGGGTCCTGGAAGATCATGGACACGCGCTTGCCGCGTATTTTTTCCATTTCCTTTTCGGATTTCTTCAGCACGTCCTCGCCGTCAAGCAGTATGGAGCCTCGCACTATCACGCCGGGCGGCGCCGGGACGAGCTTTAAAATGGCAAGCCCCGCCGTGGTCTTTCCCGCACCCGTCTCGCCGACAAGGCCGAGCGTCGAGCCGTGCTCGATTTGCAGGTCAAGCCCGTTGACGGCCTGCACAATGCCATCCTCGGTGCGGTATTCCACAACGAGATCTCTCATGTCCAGCGCAAGCTCGCTTGTATTGTTCAGCTTTTCATTCATATTTGCATCCTCACTTCAGTCTCGGGTCAAGTGCGTCTCTCAGCCCATCACCCAAAAGGTTAAGCGCAAGTATGGTGGTCATAATTGCAAGGCCCGGGAACATGGTGATGTACCCGTAGTCACGCAAATACTGTCTGCCGCTTGAAAGCAATGCGCCCCATTCCGGCTGCGGCGGTCTGACGCCGAGGCCGAGGAAGCTCAGGCCGGCAATGGTCAGGATTACGGTGGCCACGTTGAGGGTGGACTGCACGATGACCGGCGCAAGGCTGTTCGGAATAACGTGCTGCAAAATGATGCGCGAGTCGGTCGCCCCGATGGCGCGGGCGGCTTCCACGTATTCCACCTCGCGGACCGAGAGCACCGAGCTTCTGAGGATTCTGGCGAACCCGGGCACGCTGGAGATGGCAAGGGCAATGATCAGGTTGATGGTGTTCTGGCCCAGCGCCGCAACGAGCGTGATGGCGAAAAGCGTTCCGGGAATGGCCAGGAAAATGTCCATGACGCGCATCAGGATGTTGTCGAGCCAGCCTCCGTAATAGCCCGCCAGCGCCCCGAGCGTACCGCCGACCGTCAGGGCGAACACGACGGTGGAGAAGCCTATCGAGAGCGAGAAGCGGGAGCCGTACACGATTCGGGCCAGAATGTCGCGCCCGGACTCGTCCGTGCCGAAGGGATGCGCCCAGGACGGCGGCTGAAGCCGGTTCGGTATGTCCTGATTGATGACCTGCGTTTCATAGTCGTACAGCGTGCTGGAGAACACGGCCATGAGGATGAGCAGAATGGCGACCACAAGGCCGAGCATCGCCGCCTTGTTGCGCCTGAGCCGGCGCCATACCTCGGCCGACTGGCTTTTTTTCTTGTATTTTTTCGTTATGCCCGCCGTGTCGTGCGCGGATGTATTTACGTTTAATGTAATCATACGTTTGCCCTCCTCAAGAATACTGGGCTTTGATGCGCGGATCGACGAATGCGTACAGCAAATCCACTATAAGGTTGACGATGGAGAACATCAGCGTAAATACCAGTATGCAGCCGAGCACCATGGGGTAGTCCAGGCCCTGGATGGACTGTATCATCAGACGCCCGATGCCGGGTATGCCGAAAACGGTCTCCGTCAGCACGGAGCCGGCCAGCAGGCCGCCGATCTGAAGGCCTGTAACGGTGATGGTCGGGATCAGCGCGTTTTTCAGCGCGTGCTTGCGGATCACCTTGTTATACGACAGGCCCTTGCTGCGCGCGGTGCGTATGTAGTCCTGACGGATAACCTCGAGCATGCTCGAACGGGTGATGCGCGCAATGCTGGCCATACAGTGGAATCCGAGCGCCATGCCGGGCATGACATAGTGCATCCATGTATCTGCGCCCGATGCCGGGAACCAGCCGAGCCGCAGGCAGAAAAGCTGCAGCAGCAGCAGGCCGAACCAGAAGATCGGTATGGATACGCCGAGCAGCGATATGAACATGCTGATGCCGTCGATCCACGTATTCTGCTTGACGGCCGCTATGATTCCGAGCGGCAGGGCAAAGATGACGGCCATTGTCGTCGCAAAGAAGGACAGCGTGAAGGTGGACGGTATGCGCGCGGCCAGCTCAATGGCCACGTTGGTCTTGGTTTTATACGATATGCCGAAGTCGCCCCTGAAAAGCTTCAGTATATAGCGGCCCCACTGCACAATGACCGGATCGTTCAGTCCAAGGGTTTCGCGCATCTCCTCGTACGCCTCGGGTGTAGACTGCTCGCCCAGCATGGCGCGGACAGGATCGCCCGGCGCAAGGCTGAGAATAAAATAAACGATGAGCGTGACACCAATCAGCACGGGGATCATCGCCACTATCCGTTTAAGTATGTATTTCCACATATTACCTCCATAAACATCGTTGTGGGCGCATATTCCGCCTTTTACCCCGCGCCCCGCATCACTTTTCAATGATGCGGGGCGCCAGCACGGATTTATGCCGTATGGTTATTATTTTTTCCAGCTCCACTCCTGGACGAAGAAGGAACCGCCCGAGGTGATGAAGGTATTATCCAGGTCTTTCTTGTGAACGCTGAGGGTGTAGTCCTGATAGATGGGGATCTGATAGCAGTTATCGTTCAGAATCTTGGTAACTTCCTTCAGAACCTTCTCTCTCTCCGTCTGATCGACCGTTTTGGTGGCCAGCTCGATCAGGCGATCGACCTCCGGATTGGCCGTCCGCGTTTTGTTGGAGGAACCGATGTTGGAGGAGTGGTACACGCCCTTGAGGAAGGACATCATTTCGTTGGAGGTATAGCCGCCGATGAAGCCTGTGAAGTTGCCCGCTGCCGTCTCGGACAGGTAGGTGGCAAGGTCAAGGCTCACGATTTCCGCATTGATGCCGAGTTCCTTCAGGCTGGCCTGAATGACCTCTGCGGCGCGGCGCTTGGTGTCGTTGGAGCAGATCATCTCCAGCTTGATGGTCGAGGGATCGCCGCCCCACTTGGCCATGTACTCTTTGGCCTTGGCCACGTCGTACTCGCCGCCGAAGTTCTCGGGGTTCTCGCCCAGCATTCCGGCCGGCGTCTGCGCCGTAGCGGGAACGCCCGCACCGTTCAGCGCGACCTCGATGATGTCGGCGCGGTTGATGGCGCAGTTGATGGCGCGGCGGACGTTGATGTCATCAAACGGTTTAACCTCGTTGTTGATGCACAGCCAGTTGTGCGAAACCGAGGGGATCTTCATGACGGTGACGTTGTCGTTGGCATCCAGCGTCTTGACGGCGGTGGAGTCAAGCTCGATGATGTAGTCGACTTCGCCCGACTCGATGGCGATGGTACGGGAAGAACCTTCGGGGATGATGCGCCAGACGATGTTCTTGATCTTCGGAGCGCGGTCCTTGTCAAAGTAATCTTCAAAGGCGGTGAAGTTGATCTTCTCGCCGCGGTCCCAGCTGACAAACTTGTACGGGCCGGCGCCGATGGGGTTGGCGCTCATGTCGGCACCCTGGTCAATCAGCTCTTTGGGAACGATGAAGTTGCCGTGGTGCGCAAGGTCATACAGCAGGCTCGCCGACGGGCCGTCGGTGGTCAGGGTGATGGTCAGGTCGTCCACCTTGGTGACGTTCTGGTAAGCCGTGGTGTAAGTGGCGACATCGGGCATGGTCTTGGCGTATTCGAAGGTGGCCACTACGTCGTCGGCGGTAAGGTCGCTGCCGTCGTGGAACTTGATGCCCGGGTGCAGCTTAAAGGTCCACATAAAGGTGTTTTCGTCAAACTCGTAGCTCTCGACGAGCTCCGGCTGGGGGTTCAGCTCTTTGTCAAGCTTGAACAGCCCGTTGTGGGTAAGCGAGTTCACATAGCTGCCCGCAACGGCGTTATGTGTCGCGGTGCCCAGCGAGGGGGTTTCGTCCGCCGTCGCAATAACGACCGTGTCCTTGTCGACAGCGGGGCCGGATTTCGTATTGGTCTTGCCCGGCTTGCTCGATCCGCCCGGAGTGCTCGAGCCGCCCGGAGCGTCCGATCCGCCCGGAGTACCCTCGGTTTTCGTGCAGGCCGAAGCCATACCGATGAGCAGGGCGACGATCAATACCAATCCGATCAGTTGTGCTTTTTTCATATGCTTGCCTCCTTTTTACTCTATATTTATGAGTCCTCAGTGCGCTGTGCGCATGGGATTTGAGAGACCCAAAATATAACACAGTATCGACCATGTATGGGGGATGCCGCAGCGAGGGAGGTAATACCAACCGTGTAAAACGCGCAGGTGAAACACATCATCCTTTCTTTGATCGTTGAATTAACGCTTTAGTCCGGTGTCGTCGGTATGGTATTAAGTATACACTAAAAATATCTTTTGTCAAGAAAAAAAAGTAAAAGAGGCGATATAAAAAATGAACAGCGGCGGCGCATAGACCTCGAAACCCCCTTTCAATTCGGGTTTTTTTGCACGGATTTTACCGCAGCGCAGTCCGGCTTGCCCTGTGCATTTTCGCTATTTTCCGCGGTGCAAAAACCCGTCTCTTTTACAAAAAAGCCGTTACTCCCGCACTATGCCACAGAAAAACACATGTCTGAATATAGAGGTATTGTGCAGCTTTTCCTGTATGCACCATTCAATAAAAAAAGTTCCTCTGGCGCACAGCCGGCGCGCAGAAAAAAAAAACGCGGTCTCGCTGCCGAGATCGCGTCTTTTTTGTAAAATATTTCCTTGCAAGCCCGCCGCGGGCGGGTGTTTTTTCCCGCCGCCGCGCCGGTTTTTCAGGCGAGCAGGCCCATGCACAAAGGTGCCGTCACGACGGTGAGCAGGCCGCACACGGCGACGGCCACCGAGCTCATGGCCCCCTCTAACTCGCCCATCTCAAGCGCTTTGACGGTGCCCATGGCGTGGCTTGCCGCGCCGATGGCCAGCCCGCGGGCGACCGGATCGGTAATTTTAAACAGCCGGCAAATGGGCCTTGCCATCAGGTTTCCGCACAATCCGGTTAAAATAATGACGGCGACGGTCAGGGGCGGAATGCCGCCCAGCTCTTCGGAAATTCCGATGCCGATGGCGGTGGTCACCGACTTGGGCAAAAGTGTTGCCGTCTGCCGGGCGTCAAGGTGAAAGAGCAGCGACAGCAGCGCTATCAGCACGGCGCTTGACAGCACGCCGACGGCAATGCCCACGGCCACAGCGGCGGCGTTTTTGCGCAGCACCGCAATCTGGCGGTAAAGCGGCAGCGCCAGGCAAACGGTGGCCGGCGTTAAAAGCCAGCTGACAAGCCCGGCGCCCGACTGGTACACCGCGCAGTCGATGTCGAGCAGGCGCAGCGCGGCGATGACGAGCAGCACGGCAATCAGCAGCGGGTTGGCGATGTCCCTGCCCGTTTTCCGGCGCACCGCCTGCCCCGCGGCAAAGGCCCCGATGGTCAGCAGCGTGGCAAAGTACGCCGAGTCTTGCAAAATCTCCTTCATTTTTTCCCCTTTCCCTGCCGCTGCCTGACCGCCTGCACGCTCCGCCCGGTCAGGACCATGATGATGAGCGTGACCGGCACAATGGCCGCCAGCATGGGCGTCAGCATCCGCTGCGCTTCCTCCCAGACGGTCAGCATTCCCACCGCCGCCGGGACGAACAGCATCGACATGATGCCGAGCAGAAACCCGGCTGCGCGCGCGATGTGCTTTTCTTTTACGACCCCTGTCAGCAGCAGCACGAGCAGCAGGCAAAGCCCGTAAATGCTGGCCGGCACCGACAGCGGAAGCAGCGCGTGCAGCAGCTCTCCCGCCAGACAGACGGCCAGAATGATTCCGAACTCAAAGACAAGACTCATGGTTTTTCCCCCTCCCGGAGTATTGTAGCACAGCGGCCGGCGAGGGGGCAACAGAAAAAGACGGCTTTCGCCGTCTTTTCCGAAACCGCCTGCGCCGTTACCGGGCGGGTTTTTCGCCGGTGATGCGCAGCGCCAGCTTGTCGTTGGCCTTTTGAATGGCGTAAACCGCCCCGTCCTTGACCCACTGCGGGCGATTGTCCTGCGAGCCCGCCGCGCCGTCCGCCGTTTTCGGCTCTCCGAAGGCTTCGGTCAGCGCCTTGCTCCAGCGCGCCTCGTCGGCGTCGGGCAGCTCGGCTTCCGCCGAAAGGACGCTGCCCTTTTCGTCCAGCACAACGTAAACGGGCATTTCCTCGCCAAGGAGCTTCAGGGTGTAGCGCCGCCCCTTCGTGACGGCGTTTTCGACCACAGCCTCGCCCTCGCCAAAGGCCCTGACCAGCTCGGCCTCGGCCTTGCCGATCAGCCCGCGCAGGGTGGTCATCGGGTCGATGTCCGTCTCGCCGCCGCTTTGGGAATCGTCGTCCCCCTTGCCCGGAGCGTCGCCAGGCGTGCTGTTTCCGGGCGCGCTGTTTCCGGGTGTGCTGCTTCCGGGTGTGCTGCTTCCGGGTGTGCTGCTTCCGGGCGTGCTGCTTGTGTTCGGCTTTTTGTGGTCGCCGCGGCCGCAGCCGCCCGCCAAAAGCAGCACGAGCACAATCGACAGCACCAGACACAGTGTCGTCTTTCTTTTCATACAAAGGTCCCTCCGTAGATTGAAGAATGGTGATTTCTCCTTCTTATTCTTTTCCGCGAAGGGCCGTTTATCCGCAATCGGCAAAAAAGCGCCCGGAGCGCAGGCCGCCCGGCATGCACGGGGCGGCGGCCGCGCAAAAAACCGCCCGGAGCCGGGCGGCTGCCCCGAAGTCCGGACGGTGAGGTTTATTTTTGCGCAAGCATGCCGCCCGCCGCCGTCAAAATGCCCAGCTTGCCCGATTCATAGGTCAGGCCGCCCTGCAAATAGGCGATATAGGGCGGACGCATGGGCGCGTCGCACGACAGCTCGATGGAGGCCCCCTGCACAAAAGCGCCCGCCGCCATCACGACGGGGCAGTCGTAGCCCGGCATTTCCCACGGCTCGGGCGTCACGTAGGCGTCGACCGGCGCGCCGGCCTGAATGCCCCGGCAAAAGGCGAGCAGCGGCTCGGGCGCGCCGAAGCGGATGGTTTGGATGATGTCGCAGCGCTCCTCGTCCCACCGCGGCGACAGATCGCAGCCCAGCTCCTCCAGCAGCGCGGCGCAGAAAACCGCCGTTTTCAACGCCTGCGCCACCGTGTGCGGCGCCATAAAGAAGCCCTGATACAGCGAGCGGTTGAGCCCGAGCGACGCGCCGCACTCCCCGCCGATGCCCGGCACCGTCAGCCGGTAAGCGGCTTTTTCCACCAGATCGGCGCGGCCCGCGACATAGCCGCCCGCCGGAGCCAGTCCGCCGCCCGGATTTTTGATCAGCGACCCGCAGATGAGGTCGGCGCCGTGATGGGTCGGCTCGCTCGCCTGGCAAAACTCGCCGTAGCAGTTGTCGACAATGACGGCCGCTTCGGGGTTGATCGATTTGATCAGCGTGCAGAGCTCGCCGATTTCGGCGCTCGTCAGGCTCTTGCGGTCGCCGTACCCGCGCGAGCGCTGAATGAACACCGCCCTGACGCCGGGCTGCCGCGCCGCCTCGCGGATGGCGGGCAGGTCGGGCTCGCCGTTTTTGAGCGCCACCTCGCGGTAGCCGATGCCGTAATCGGCAAAGGTGCCGCCCAGCGCGCCGCGCGTGCCGGCCACCGTGCGCAGCGTGTCATAGACGCTGCCGGTGGCCGAAAGCAGGGTTTCCCCCGTCCTGACGGCGGCAAACATGCCGCAGGCGATGGCGTGGGTGCCGTTGACAAAGCTGTGGCGCACCAGCGCCTTTTCGCAGCCGAAAACGTCGGCGTAAATCTCCTCCAGCCGATCGCGTCCGACGTCGTCGTAGCCGTAGCCCGTCGTGCCGGCAAAGCAGGCGTCGGACACGCGATGGCGGGCAAACGCCGACAGGATGCGGGCCGTGCACTGCTGCGACACGGCATCGATGGCGTCAAAACGCTGCCGCGCCTTTTTCTCGGCCTTGTCGGCCAGCGCCAGCAGCTCCGGGGAAAAACAAAAGTCCTGCATGGTCAAACTAACTCCTTAGACAAAGCTTTTCCGGCGGCACAGCGCCGCCGGAAAAGCAGTAATTCATAAAAATCGGATTTTCCGCGATGCACGCCGGTGCCCGCGCGGCCTTTTGCGCGTGTTTACAGCTCGTTCATCGCGCACTGCGCCAGCAGCTTTCCGGCCTGCTCCACGTCCTTGAGGTTGATGATTTCGCAGGGGGAGTGGATGTGGCGGGTCGGGATGCTGATGCAGCCGGCATACACGCCGCCGCGGGCCTTCTGCATGGCGCCGCTGTCGGTGCCGCCCGAAATGAGAATCTCGTCCTGATACTGAACGCCGATCTCTTCGGCGGCCTTGCGCAGGTGCGCAACGGCCTGCGGGTTGCAGATGAGCGATCCGTCCTTGATTTTGACCGTCGGGCCGGCGCCGACCTTGACCGCCATCTTGACGGTGCTCGTCGGGGTGTCGCCGGTGCTGCACACGTCAACGGCAATGCCCATGTACGGGTCGATGTGATAGGCGGCCGTCATGGCGCCGCGCAGACCGACCTCTTCCTGCGTCGAAAAGACAAAGTACAGGTCGTTTTTGCTCTTCTTGTCCTTGAGCTGCTCCATGGCCAGCAGCAGGACGACGCAGCTGATCAGGTCGTCGGCATACGGGGTCATGAGGTTGCCGCCCGCGATTTCGACAACGGGGGAGTTGTAAACGGCCACATCGCCGATTTTGACCAGTTTTTCGGCCTCTTCCTTGTCTTTGGCGCCGATATCGATGTACAGATCGGACAGCTTGATGCTGTCGGCCGGCTTGTCAAGCAGCTCGTTCTGCTTGGCCATGCGCACGCAGCCGCACACGCCGCTTTCAAAGCGGACGGGAACCCCGAGCATCGAAATGGGGGTCAGGCCGCCGATGCCCGTAAAGCGGATAAAGCCGCCGTCTTCGATGTAGGTGGCCATGACGCCGATGGTATCCATGTGCGCGGGCATCATCAGGCGCTTGCCCTCGCCCTTTTTATGGCAGATGACGTTGCCGAGCGCGTCGGTATAGACTTCATCGACAAAGGGACGGGCCAGCTCGGCGAGAACCTCGCCCACGTTCTGTTCAAAGCCGGACGGCAGGGCCGCGGCGACAAGCTTCTTCTGAGTCTCGACGATGTTAATCATTGTTCTCCCCCGTTTCTTTGATGAAAATGTGTGCCATTTTTACGACTTCTTCGACGTCGGGCAAATGCACCGTATTGCAGGCGCAGTGGATGTAGCGGGTCGGCGCGGCCAGTCCGAAGGCCTTGCAGCCGGCGTTGGCCAGGTGCATCTTTCCGGCGTCGGTGCCGCCGTTGGCGCTTTTGCGGTACTGCCAGCGAACGCCCTGACGGTCGGCCTCGGCGGTGACCTTGCGGTACAGCTCGCGGTTGTAAACGGTGCCCTTGTCCATGATGGAGACAACGGCGCCCTCGCGCTGGCTGGTCGAACGGCTGTGCTTGGGCACATCGGGCATGTCGGCCGCCGTGGTGCCCTCGACGGCGCAGCAGGCGCCGGCGTTGACGCGCTGCGCGGCCACAACGCTGCCCCGTCCCACCTCTTCGCCGACCGAGAAGGCAAAGTGGGTGTCGTACGGCAGATCGCTCTGAATGAGCTTGATGAGCACGGCGCAGCCGATGCGGTCATCCAGGGCCTTGCCCTTGACGCAGCGGTCGCCCAGCTCGTAAAACGCGCTGTCAAAGAATACCGGATCGCCGATTTGCACCAGCTTCTCCGTTTCGGCGCGGCTCTGCGCACCGATGTCCACATACAGCTGATCGATGCCGGGCGCCGTTTTGCGGTCTTCCGGCGTCGTCAGATGAATGGCCTTGAGGGAGATGACGCCCGGAATCTTCTGCGGCCCGACCTTCAGCCTTCTGCCGATCATGACGCGCGGATCGATGCCGCCGGCCGTCGTCAGGCGGATCATGCCGTCGTCGGTGATGCGGCGGACCAAAAAGCCGACCTCGTCCATGTGGGCGCACAGCAGCACCGGGCGCTTGCGCTCCTTCGCGCCCTTTTTCAAAACAATGAGATTGCCCAGCGGATCCACCGTCATTTCGCTGACGTAAGGGGCTATTTTCTTCTCAATGGCGTGCCGCACTTCTTCTTCGTAGCCGGCGACGCCGTCGAGCATGCAAAGCTCTCGCAAAAGTTCTTTCATAACTGCCCCTCCTTCAAATCCTCGACAAAGGCGGCCAACAGCGCGCCGACGCTCCTAACGTCGCACATGCGCAGCATCTCAACCGGCGAGTGCATGTACTTCAGCGGCAGAGAAACCACCAGCGTGGTAATGCCGTCGCCGACCGGCTGGATTCCCCATGCGTTGGTGCCGGTGTGCGAGGGAGAGGCCTCTGCCTGATAGGGGATGCGCTTGGCGCGGGCCACTTCCATCATGCGGCGGGCAAAGTGCGGATTGGAGTTGATTCCGACGGTGACGACAGGGCCGCCGCCGAACTCGTGAACCCCGTCGCCCGGGCCGGCGTCGGCCGTCTTGGCGTGGCAGACGTCGACGGCGATGGCCAGATCGGGCCGTTCGCGCCAGGCACAGGACATAGCGCCGTGGCCGCCCATTTCCTCTTTGGTGGTGCCGGTGACAATGAGGTCAACGGCCAGCGGCTTATCCTTCAAAAGCTCAAGTGCGCGCAGAATACAGACAAAGCAGGCGCGGTCGTCCATGGCCTTGCCGCACACGACGTCGCCCAGAAGGTCGATGGCGTCGTTGGCAAATGCCATGTAGTCGCCGATGCGGACTTCTTTTTTGGCCTGTTCGCCCGTCATGCCGATGTCGACAACCATCTGGTCAATGGGAACCGATTTTTTGTTGTCGCCGGCGTTTTGCAGGTGGGGCGGTATGGCGGCAACGATACCGGGCAGGCGCTTTCCCGTCTGGGTCAGCACGGTCAGCTCGCTGCCCAGCAGCATACGCTGGTCAACCCCCATGCCCATAAAGCGCAAAAAGCCTTCGTCCGTGACCTCTGTCACAAAAAAGCCGACCTGATCGATGTGCGCGTCCAGCATGACCTTCTGCGCGCCGGGTACTCCGCAGCGGCGAATACCGGTGACATTGCCGAATCCGTCGACGCTGACCTCGTCAACGTACGGACGCAGCAAATCGGCCGCGATGGCACTCACCTCGTACTCATTGCCGGAAACGCCGTAGGCATTGACGAGCTTTTTCAGTTTGTCCTGAAGTTCCAATGACAACACCTCTCTATCATATTGTTTTCTATAAGCAGGGGACGCGCCCCTTCTTACCGTATTTTCCGTTCAAAGCGCGCGCACCAGCTCCTTAAACCGCTCGCCGCGCTTCATAAAGTTGGGGAACTGATCAAACGAGGCGCAGGCCGGCGAAAAGAGCACCGTATCGCCCGGCTTTGCCAGCGCATGGGCCTTCCGCACCGTCTCCTCCAGACTGTCCAGCCGGAAAATCCGGGGCTTTTTCTCCCCCTCCGCCGCCCGCACGGCCGCCTCGATTTTATCGGCCGTCGCGCCGCACAGCAGCAGCGCGTCCGCGCGCGCGCAGATTTCGCGGCCCAGCTCGTCAAAGGGGATGCGCTTGTCGTAGCCGCCCGCGATGAGGAGCACGGGGCCTTCAAAGCACTTCAGCCCGGCAATGGCCCGGGTCGGGCTGGAGGCAATGGAATCATTATACCACGATACGCCGCCGATTTCACGCACCAATTCAAGCCGGTGCTCGACGCCGCCGAACTCGCGCGCCACCTGCCGCATCGTCTCAAAGGGCACCAGCCCGGAAAGCGCGGCGCAGGCCGCCATGTAGTTTTCCACGTTGTGCTCGCCGGGAATACGGATGTCGCTTTTCCGCATGATCTCCCGCCCGCCGCACACGATGCGCTCCCGCTCCAGCCAAACGCCGTGCACCGGCTCCGCGGCGCGCGAAAAAAAGCGGATCTCGGCCCCGCTTTCGGCGGCGAAGGCTCGGGTGATTTCGTTGTCAAGATTCAAAACAAGAATGTCGCCGGGGTTTTGAAAGCGGAAAATGTTCCGCTTGGCGTCAATATATTCCTCCATGCCCCGGTGCATGTCCAGATGGTTGGGCGCCAGATTGGTCACGACGGCAATGTGGGGGCTTTGGTGCATGCTCATCAGCTGAAAAGAGGAAAGCTCGAGCACGCAAAGGTCGCCCGCCTGCATGTTTGCCGTCTGATCGAGCAGCGGCGTGCCGATGTTTCCGCCCAGCCAGACCTTCCGGCCGGCCTTGCGCAGCATTTCGGCGATGACCGTCGTTGTGGTGGTTTTTCCGTCCGAGCCGGTGACGGCGATGATGGGACAGGGACAGACCGAGACAAAGACCTCCATCTCGCTGGTCACCTCGGCGCCGCGCGCCCGCGCGCGCTCCAGCGCCGGCAGGTCGGGCCGCATACCGGGGGTGCGGAATACAAGCTCGGCGCCGGACGCCTCGATGCCGTCGAGATAACCGGCGCCGGTGTACAGCCTGACGCCCAGCCGCCGCAGCTCTTCCGCGCGCCCGCCCAGCTCCTCTTCACTCTTTTTATCGCAGGCCGTGACGACGGCGCCGGCCGACACCAGCAGCCGCAAAAGAGGGGTGTTGGAAACACCGATTCCCAACACCGCGACTTTTTTTCCGTTCAGCGCACCCGTATAAGCTTCAAATGCTGTCATCATCAAGGTTCCTCCGCAGGCCGCCGCCGGCCGTTTTCTGATCGTTGCTTGATCGGTTGATTCTATTCTTATTGTATCGCAATTTCATTCCATGTCAAAGGTTTTCCGCGCGAAAAGGGTTTTGGTTGACACATTTGCTCTTTTGCGCGTATAATCATAAGGCAAGCAGGCCGAACAGCCGCCTGCGCCGGCGTAAGGCCGCGCGGGAGGAAAGTCCGGGCTTCACAGAGCAGGATAGCGGATAACGTCCGCCGAAGGCGACTTCAGGACAAGTGCAACAGAGATATACCGCCCCGGCGGCCCGCCGCCGGTGGTAAGGGTGGAAAAGCGAGGTAAGAGCTCACTGAACCCATTGGTAACAATGGGCTCCTGTAAACTCTATCCGAAGCAACATCAAGCGGGAGCAGCGCTTTGCGCAGGGCTTGCTCGGCCCGCTCCCCAAAAGGGTGGCTTGAGGCGCGCGGTGACGCGCGACCCAGATAGATGGCTGTTTTTTAACAGAACCCGGCTTACACGCCTGCTTGCTTTTGCAAAAGGCCGCGAACCTTCCTTCCGAAGGTCCGCGGCCTTTTTCTTTTATGCCATGTCGGGGAAGGCGGGGTCGTGCGTAAAGACCTCGCCGTCGATGACGGTGTGCAGGCAGGTGGTGTAGTTGCTGAAGGGGTCGCCGTTAAAGACGGCGACGTCAGCGTCCTTCCCGACCTCCAGCGATCCGGTGCGATCGGCGATGCCCAGCAGCCGCGCGGCCTCCAGCGTGACGGCGCGCAGCGCCCCGTCGTAGCTCAGCCCGTTTTTGATGCACAGGCCGACGTGCATGGGCAGCAGCTTGGTCAGAATACCGCTGTCCTCCGTCAGGCAGAGGGGGATGCCCGCCTTTTCAAGGATGCCGGGCGTGCGCAGGCTGCGCTCCCACACCTCCTGCTTGTAGGGTCCGGACACCAGCGGGCCGATGACGCACGTCACGCCCGCGCGGGCAATCTGCCCGGTCATCTTAAAGCTTTCGGTGGCGTGTTCCAGCGAGTATTGCAGTGAAAACTCCTCGGCGACGCGCAGCACCGTGGCGATGTCGTCGCTGCGGTGGCAGTGGAAGCGGCACAGCATCTCGCCGCGCACGACGGGCACCAGCGGCTCGAGCCTGAAATCGCGCTTGAAGCCGGGGCCCGCGCTCTTCAGCGACTCGGAATACTCGCGGGCGGCAAACAGCGTCTCGCGCAGCGAGGCGGCGACGCCCATGCGCGTCTTGATCTTGTTGTCCTTGCGGTAGTTGGCGCGCGGGTTTTCGCCCAGCGCGAACTTCATGACCTCGGTGCCGGGAATCATCATTTCGTCCACCGTCGCCCGGGGCGCCAGCTTGAAGGCGAAGCCGGTACCGCCTATGACATTGGCCGAGCCGGGCAGAACACAGGCGGCGGTAAAGCCGCCGCGCCGCGCGTGAAACAGCCCCGGGCTGGAGGGGTCAAAGGCGTCAATGGCGCGCATATGGGGCGTGGCGGGGGCGACCGACTCGTTGGCGTCGCCCGACTCCCCGCGCGTTTTGGGCTCGCCCAGCACGGCGAGATGGGTGTGCGCGTCGATGAGGCCGGGCGTCACCCAGCCGCCCGCGGCGTCGATCACCTGCGCCCCCTCGGGGACGGCGAGGCCGGCGCCGACGGCGCGGATTTTTCCGTTCTCTATCAGTACCGTGCCGTTTTCCAACACATTTCCGCAGCCGTCGAGCACGCGGCCGCCTGTAATTGCCAGCATTCTTTCTCTCTCCTTTATTTTCTGAGCAGCAGCTTACCCAGCCGCTCTTCGGTCTGCTCGCCGTCACGCAGCGCAAAGCGCCCGTCCATCAGCACATGCACGACGCCCACCGGCTTGCGGACGGGGTCCTGATAGGTCGCCGTGTCGGTGACGGTGTTCAGGTCGATGACGGCGATGTCGGCCACAAGCCCGGGCCGCAGGTAGCCGCGGTCTTTGATGCCGATGGTGTCGGCCGTCAGTCCGGTGATGCGGCGCACCGCGACCTCCGGCGTGCAGAAGCCCTGCTCGCGCGCAAGGCGCAAAAAGCGCGGGAAGGTGCCGAAGTTGCGCGGATGGGGCTTGCCGCGGTTGAGGGCGGGGTCGAGCGGAAGCGCGCTGCCGTCGCTGCCGACGCTGAAGTCGTTTTGCCGCAGCATGAGGTCGACATCGCTCTGGCTCATCGAAAAAGAGATGCACGCCGAGCCGGCGTTTGTCTCAACACACAGGCGGGCGACGGCATCGGCCGGCGTGCAGCCCCACAGCTGGCTGATTTCCCAGATGGTGCGTCCGTCGGCCTCGGGCAGCCGTCCGCCCGTGGAGGAAACCAGCAGGCTTTCCGCCTGCCGCTGCGTCGCAAAGCTGCTGCGCAGCGCGTCCATCAGGCGCTCGCGGTCAGGCCCGCCACCCGTCAGGATTTCGACGGCGCGGTGCGTACCGCCCTGAATCGACCATTTGGGGAAGGAGTTGGTGACGCCCGACGACGCCGCGGTATAGGGGTAGAAGTCCACCGTGACGTTTACGCCGCTCTTCTGCGCGTCGTGCACGTTCTGGATGTACTCACCGGCACGGCCCTGCGCCGCCCCGGCGGCCTTGAAGTGGGCGATGTGGACATGGGCGCCGCTGCGGCGGTAGATTTCGTACATCTCCTCCAGCGCCTGCGGCGTGCCCGTGCTCTGGTTGCGCATGTGCGAGGTGACGATGCCCCCGAAGGGAGCGACCTCCTCGCCCAGCCGGCACAGCTCCTCTGTGTCGGACGACAGGCCGGGCGTGTACCCCAGTCCCAGCGACAGACCCCACGCGCCGTACTCCATGTCAGCGCGCAGCAGCCTGCGCATCTGCTCCAGCTCGTGACTGCCCGCTGTGCGGTCCTCGTAGCCCATCACGCCGCAGCGCAGCACGCCGTGGCCGATGAGGGGCAGCTGGTTGGTGCCCATTTTGTCGCCCCGCTGCTCAACGCCCTTTGCAAAGGCCTCGAGCGAGGCGGCGGCAAAGTTGCCGCGCGATGTGCGGCCGTATGCTTCGATGCGGTCCAGATGCTCGGGCGGACAGGGGTAAGCCGTCGAGCCGCACTGGCCCGAAAGCTCGCTCGTGACGCCCTGATACAGCTTGGACTGGCAGCGCTCGTCATCCAAAAAGCTGAGGTCGGCGTGCGAGTGCATGTCGATGATGCCGGGAATGACGCTCAGGCCCTTGACGTCGATAGTCTCCCGGGCCAGGCCTTCCGAAATTTCAGGGGCGATGGCGGCGATTTTTCCGTTTTCCACTGCCACGTCGGCGGCGTAAGCGGGCTGGCCGCTGCCGTCGATGACGGTCCCGTTCTTTATAAGCAAATCGTACATGTTTCTCTCTCCTTCCTGTATTGTCAATCCTGCGGATTGATTTCCCCCGGCGCGACCTCGCGGTCGGGCGCGACGGAGGCCAGCGTGCTGCCCTTAAAGGCGTAGCGCAGCGGCGACACCATGGTGGCGACGCCTGCGCACAGGGCCGCCACCGGCTGGCCGTTCAGCTCGCCCACCGCCTGTCCGGCCGCCACAAAGCTGCCCGCCGCGGCAATCGGCCGGAAAAGCCCGTCGCACGGCGCGTCGCACGACTCGCCAAAGGTGCCGCAGAAGCGGGTGGCCGTCCACGGCCGCGCCTGCCCTGCGACGGCGCCGATGCAGCGCAGGTAGTTGATGATGCCCTCGGCGCACTTTTCGGCCTCCGGCTCGTCGATGACGCCGCCCGGCTGGCCGCCCGGCAGCTCGATGAGCACCGCCTTTTGCCCGCGCCGCTCGGCGCTCTCGATGTACAGCTGGCCGCGCGTGCCCTTGGTGTGCACCACCGTGTCAAGGCATAACGCCCGCAGCAGGTCCTTGGCCCACGGGTGACGGCTGTACCAGCCCATGCCGTATGTCGAGCCGTACAGCCCGCAGCAGTGCAGGTCGAGCAGGTAATCATACCCTGCCGTCAGCTGCCACAGATAGGCGGCCAGCCGCTCGGTGTAGCCGCCCGCCGCGTCGCCGGGGAAGGTGCGGTTTAGGTCAAGGCCGTCCTCGGCCGCCCCGCGCTTTCTGGCCCGCCCAGCGCTGACATTGCACAGCGGCAGGATGGCCACGCTGCCCAGCACCTCAAGCGAGCGCAGCTTTTCCCACACCAGCATGGCAGCGTAGGTGCCCGTCTGCTCGTCGCCGTGGACGCCGCCCGTGATGACGACCGACGGTCCCTTTCCCTCGCCCTGCACGACATAGCGCTGCAGGCCAAACTCCAGTTGATCCATCCAATTCCTCCTTTTTTCGCGCAAAAAGGAGGGCGGGACGTGCCCGCCTCCCTTTTCGGTTTTTATGGGTTTTTGCCCATGATGGCGTTGAACTCGTCATCGGAGCAATAGATCAGATGCCCGGGGGCGACGGTGTGATAGGACGGCTTGTTGCCCTCGGTGTAGCCGTGGGTGCCCGGGTCGTAAGAAATCTTCCGGCGCTTGCGCTCGGACCGGGGATCGGGCTGCGGAATGGCCGACAGCAGCGCGCGGGTATACGGGTGGCACGGGTTGGCGAACAACTCGTCCGACGGGGCCAGCTCAACCAGCTTGCCGAAGTACATGACGCCGATGCGGTCGCAGAAGTACTTGACAACGCTCAGGTTGTGCGCGATGAACATGATGGTCAGCCCGAACTCGTTTTTCAGCGCGTTGAGCAGGTTGATAACCTGTGCCTGCACGGAAACGTCGAGGGCCGAGACCGGCTCGTCGGCGATGATCAGCGACGGGTTGATGACAAGGGCGCGGGCAATGCCGATGCGCTGCCGCTGGCCGCCGGAAAACTCGTGCGGGTAGCGGGTGGCGTGCTCGGCCATCAGCCCGACGCGCTGCAGCATGTCGATGACGCGCTTCTCGCGCTCGGCGGGGTCGGTCACGCCGCGCACCTTGAGGCCCTCGCCGATGATCTCCTGCACCGTCATGCGCGGGTTGAGCGAGGCGATGGGGTCCTGGAAAATCATGGCGATATTGTCGGTGATATAACGGCGCAGCTCGGGCTTCATCTTGCCCGCGATGGATTGGCCGTCATAGATGATGTCGCCGCCCGTCGGGTCGTACAGGCGGATGATGGTGCGGCCGCACGTCGTCTTGCCGCAGCCCGACTCACCCACCATGCCGAAGGTCTCCCCCTTCCAGATGTCGAAGGAGACGTCATCGACTGCCTTGACCGTGCTGATCTTTCCGCGTTTTTTGGTGGTGAAGTACATGCTGAGGCCCTTGACCTCCAGCAGCGGTCGGGATTTGTTCTGCTCGGTCATCTGGCGTCAGCCTCCTTCATCTTCTGGATGCGGTGGGCGAGAATCTCGGGCATTTCCACCTTGGGCGCGTCGGGGTGAAGCAGCCATGTGGCCGCGTAATGCGTGTCGGACAGCTTGAAGAAGGGCGGTTCCTCCTCGAAATCGATCTCGAGCGCGTACTTGTTGCGCGGCGCGAAGGCGTCGCCCTTCGGGGGCGCTAACATGTTGGGCGGCGCGCCGGGGATGGAGAACAGCTCCTCCTTGGTGTCGAGATCGGGCATCGAGGACAAAAGCGCCCAGGTGTACGGGTGCGCCGGCTCGTAGAAAATCTCGTCGGACGTGCCGACCTCGACAATTTTGCCCGCGTACATGACGCAGATGCGATCGGCCATGTTGGCAACGACGCCCATGTCGTGCGTGATAAAGATGATGGACAGGCCGCGCTCACGCTTGATCTCGTTGATAAGCTCGAGGATTTTGGCCTGAATGGTGACGTCAAGCGCCGTCGTCGGCTCGTCGCAAATGAGCACCTCGGGGTTGGAGGCCAGCGCGATGGCGATGACGATGCGCTGGCGCATACCGCCGGAGAACTGGAAGGGGTACTGATCGTACCGCAGCTCCGGCTGGGGGATGCCGACGGCGTCCATCAGCTCGATGGCGCGCGCCTTGGCCCCATCGCGGTCGATGCTCTTGCTGAGGATGAGCGCCTCGGTGATCTGCTTGCCGATTTTCATGATGGGGTTGAGCGCCGACAGCGGGTCCTGAAAGACGAGGGAGATTTTCTTGCCGCGGATTTTGTAAAAGTCCTGCTCGGTGTACTTGGCCATGTCCTCGCCCTGGTACCAGATTTCGCCGCTTTCAATGGTGGCGTTTTTGGCCAGAATGCCAAGGACGGTCTTAATGGTAACGCTTTTGCCCGATCCGGACTCGCCGACGATGGCCAGCGTTTCGCCCCGGTTGAGCTCGAAGCTGACGCCGCGCACGGCCTGCACCTTGCCGGCAAAGGCCCGGAAGGACACGGTGAGGTCCTTGACCTGTAAAATCGGTTCCATCCTATTCCTCCTTTATGCGCCGCGCTGGGTCGGGTCGAAAGCATCGCGCAGTCCGTTGCCGAACATGTTGAACGAAATGCACAGCACCGAAATCAAAACCGCGGGGAACAGCACCTGCGTGGGGAAGTACAAAAGCACCTTCTGCCCTTCAGACAGCAGAATGCCGATGGACGGCTCGGGGGGACGCAGGCCCAAACCGATGTACGCGAGGAAGGACTCGGAGAAAATGGCGCCCGGAACGGCCAGCGCCGTTCTTGTGATGATGGGGCCTATCGAGTTGGGCAGAATGTGCCGGAAAATCAGCGTGCGGTCGCGCACGCCCAGCGTACGGGCGGCCAGCACATACTCGTTGTCCTTAAAGCGGTAGAACTGCGCGCGGATTAAGCGCGCGGTGCCTATCCAGTCGCGCACGATGAGCGCCAGAATGATGGACATGATGCCCGTTCCGAAAATCATGATGAACAGCGTCATCACGACGATGTTGGGGAATGCGTTGATGACCTCGGTGGTACGCATCATGATCATGTCAAGCTTGCCGCCGTAGTAGCCGGCGATCGAGCCGTAGGTGACGCCGATGAGCACGTTGACCGTGACCGACACCATCGCGATGAGCAGCGAAACGCGCGAACCGCGCCACAGGCGCGTCCACAGGTCACGCCCGAGGTAGTCGGTGCCGAACCAGTGGACGTCGTCGACATTGTTGAACTCGTAGTAGTCGACCTCGACGTCGCACATCTCGATGCCGTTGACAAAGCGGCGGTTTTTGACGGCCAGAATACTGCCCTCTGGGTACTGGGTGGTATCGGTCAGGTTGGCGACGCGGCGGTTGGTCAGCACGATGCCGCCGTCAAACATGCCGATGTTGAGTTTGGCAAGGAAGGGGATCTTGGGCGGCGCGTTGATGCGGCCGAGGTCCTGATCGTTAAAGCCCTTGCCGCTCATCATCGGCCCGAAAATCGAAAAGACGGCGATGATGGCGATCAGCACAAACGCGGCGACCGAGCTTTTGTTGCGCTTAAAGCGCTGCATGGCGTCGCGGAAAAAGCCGACCGGCTTGGTGTCGAACTTCTGGTCGTGCAGTGTTTCCTCCAGCTGGACAAGGCGCAGCTTCCCTGTATCAAGGCCGGAGTACTGTGCAGCATCAAAGATTTTCATACCGCTTTCTTCCCTCCCATTCTGATACGGGGATCGACGATGCCGTAGCTCAGGTCCACCAGCAAAATGGTCAGGATGGAGATGAGCGAGTAGAACATCAGCGTCGCCAGCGTCACCTGATGGTCGCTGGTATTGATGGCCTGAATCATCAGTCCGCCCATGCCGGGAATGGCGAAAATGCGCTCGACGACAAGGCTGCCGCCCATGATGGTGGTGAACATGGGGATGATGATGTTCATCAGCGGCACCAGCGAGTTGCGGATGCCGTGGCGCATGGTGGCCTGCCCCTCGGTCAGGCCCTTGGTGCGGGCCAGCAGCATAAACTCGGAGTTGATGGTCTCGGCCAGCTCGGCGCGCAGGTAACGCGCCACGCGCGCGATGGGGCTGAAGGCCAGCGCCATAATGGGCAGGAACAGCGACAGGAACTTGGCCGCCCCCGCGGCGTTGGCGTCAAAGATGATGGGGAACCATCCGAACTTATAGGCCAGGAAGTATTGCAGGCCCGTTGCAAAGATGAAGGACGGCACCGAGATGAAAACGACCACCAGGAATGAAATGAGGTAGTCGGCGCCGCTGTTTTTCTTCAGCGCCATCGCGATGCCGGCGGCCATGCCGACGGGCAGCGAAATGAGCAGCGAGTAGATGTTGACATACAGCGTAACGGGGATCTTCTGCTTGACGATGTCCCACACGGCGACGTTGGGGTACATCTTGATCGAGAGGCCCCAGTCCCAGTGCAGCACGATGTTTTTCAGGTAAATGAAATACTGCACGATGATCGGCTTGTCGAAGTTGTACTTCGCGTTGAGCGCCGCCAGCATCTCGGGCGTCATTTCGTCGTATTCCTCAAAAATGCTGCCCGGCATCAGGCGGATGACGACAAAGCCGATGGTCAGTATGATGAACATGGTGATAAGCGTCGCCACAAGGCGTTGGAGGATATAATTTTTCATACCACCGAACCTTTCTGTTGATTTTCGGTTCGCCAGGGAATGGGGACGGGCTCTTCCCGCCGCGGTAAAGAGAGCGGGCGGCGGGCGCTGTTCGCGCCGCCGCCCGTCAAAAACTCAGTCGACCGTTATGCAGCCGCTCTGCGGCCCCTTATCAGTCGGTGACGCGGGCATACTTCCAGCCGAAGCCGATGTTGACCATGTAG
>CAKUPI010000006.1 GCA_934675045.1 uncultured Eubacteriales bacterium | reverse complement strand
CATTGCCGGCGATGACGGCAATGATCGGCATGCTCATATATTCGTTGAGGATGACGTAGATGATGTCCATCAGCGCAGCGATGGCAAAGCACGCGCCCGCAGCATACCGTAAAGAGCCGGTTTTTTTCTGCATGCCGATCACAGCCTTTTCAGAAGATCGGCCTTCATTTTGCCAAACTCCTCATCGCTGAGAACGCCGGAATCGTGGAGCTTTGCAATTTTTTCAAGCTCTTCATAGATGTCGGAGGCGGGCTGTGCCGGTGCCGGTGCCGAGGTGAGAACGAAATCCTCGTCGTAGCCGGAGCCGTCGGCCGGGGCCAGTTTACCCGTTGCGATGTTGACGATATCGATGATGTAGAGAACGCCGAAGCAGCCGCCCGTCAAAAGCTTCAAAATGCCCATGCCGGTATAGCCGAGATAAAAGCGGTCTACCCCAAGGCCGCCAACAAGAATGGATAAAATCAGTGCTGTGGTTTTGCTTTTCTGCATGGTGGAAAAAGTCCCCTTCGGTTATTTCTTGTTGTCTTCCTCGTAGCCGGAGCCGTCGGCCGGGCCCAGCTTGCCGGTTGCGATGTTGATGATGTCAATGAGATACAGGATGCCGAAGCAGCCGCCCGTCAAAAGCTTCAAAATGCCCATGCCGGTGTAGCCGAGATAAAAGCGGTCTACCCCAAGGCCGCCAACGAGGATGGAAAGAATCAACGCTGTTGTCTTGCTTTTTTTCATAAAAAAGCCCCCTCTTGTATTTTTTTTGGTATTATTGCGCAAAAGAATTACCCCTTGACAGTCAATAACCCACTTCCATTATACCGTTACCCGGCTGGAAAAGCAATATCCTTTCTGCCAAAATCTCCTTTTTCCCGCCCTTTTTCGCGCCGCGCGGCGGACTGCCGCTTCCCGCGGCAAAAAGGGAAAAAAGAAGCGGCATGACCTGTGTCACGCCGCTTCCGCAAGGCAAAAACATTTTCGGTTTTCGGGGGTTTTACAAAACCACGCTGAAGCGCGCGCCGGTCTGGCCGGTAAACAGCGCGTAGCCGCCGCCGACGTCGGGCACCTCGCCGCCCAGATAGCTGTCGTATACGATGTGGAAGTCGCGGCTGACGAGCAGCACGTGGCCCTTGTCGGGGACGTAAATGGCCGGCTTTTTGCCCTCGGGAATGAAAAAGGCCAGCGTTTTGCCGTATTCGGCGACGATCTCGCCCGACTCAAGAGGCTGCTTGTTGTGGGCGATGTCGCGGTAGCGCATGCCGCACAGGTACATTTCCTCCGAGCCGTCCTTCTCGTAAAACTCGGCGGCGAACTGATCGCGCGAGGCGTTGGCCGAGGCGTTTAAGAACATGCGGCTCAGGTTGTCGTTTTCGACGGCCAGCGGCATGACCAGCGGCATTCCGTTGTCGGGGTTGGCCTCGAGACGGGCCAGCATCAGCCCCTCGACCTGCGGGAAGACCTTGAGCGTGGCGACGGCCGAGCTCATGCCCCAGAAGGCGTCGTCGGGCGTGGCGTCGCAGAAGAAGTACTGGCGGCCGTCGCGCTTTTTCCACGCCTCGGTCAGCGGCTTGAGGTTTTCAAGCTTCTGAAGCAGGGGGACAAAGCCCTTGCGGTTGTTGGAGGAGAAGATGTACTTGGTGCCGTCGTGCTCGACAAAGGCAAAATCCTGCCCCGCCTTGCCGTAGAAATGGTCGCCGCAGTACCGCAGCCCGACCTGGAAGGGCTTCTTCTGCCCCGTCGTGACGTTGTAAATATCCAGGCAGTCCCCGCTCATTTCGGCCTGGAAAATGTCGGTCGGCGAGGCGTAAAAGCCCTCGAAGCCCGCCTTGATTTCGGGGGGAATGTCGCAGAAGTCGTGCTGCACGGCGGTGGCGGGCAGCGAGGCGTCGATGCCCTCTTCCTTCAGCGCGGCGTCGATCAGCCTGCACAGCAGGGTCATGTGGTCGGTGTTGGTGTCGGGCGTGCCCGAAATGGCGGCCGCCAGATTGTACTTGGGCGAAACGATGAGGTAGGACAAAAACTGCGTGGTGCCGCCGCTCTTCATCAGCGTTCCCTCGCCCAAATCGCAGACGCTGTTCTCAAAGGCGACGCGGTCCCAGCCCAGGCCGAGGTAGCGCGAAAAGGCGTCCTGCGGGGGGTAGGGAATCCCGTGGGGCTTGGCCATTTCGGCGCACGACTCGGCGGACAGCACCGAATGGGTCAAAAAGCTGTTGCCGAAGCGGCAGACGTCCATCATGTCGCTGTTGATGCCGCCCGAGCCGACCACCTCGAGGTATTCGACGCCGGGGGCCGCCTTGGCGGCAATGTGATCGTGGCCGATGGGCATACGGTCGGACGCGCAGGTGGACAGCGCGCCGAGGGGAACCAGAATGTACTTGCGCAAAAAGTCGGGCAGCGCCATGCCGGAGACCTCGACGGCGACCATTTCGGCCAGCGTAAAGCCGTCGTTGCAGTAGGTGGTGTAGGCGCCGGGGTCGGCCTTTAAACGGCTGTGGGCAAAGTAGTCGTAAACGTCCTCGAAGTACTCCTCGCCCAGCCACGCATAGGAAAAGCTGTTTTTCCAGTGGGTGCCGGGCAGGCCGCTCTGGTGGCTCAGGCACATGCGCACCGTGATGTCCTTATAGCGCGGATCGGGCATTTTAAAGCGGGGCAGATACTGCACGACGGGGGCGTCCAGATCGATTTTCCCCATTTCGACCAGCTTCATCACAGCGGCCGTCAGATAGACCTTGGACACCGATCCGATGTTGTACAAATCGCTCGTCCTGGCCGGGTGATCGGGCCGTCCGTCGCGCGTGCCGACGGCGCCGGCCGCAAGCTCCTGCCCATCCTTCATCAGCGCAAAGGAAATGGCGGTCAGCCCGGGGCTGACGGCCTCACGGACGAGGTTGGTCAGTTTTTCGCTCAGAGCACAGTTCATTTTTTTGCACACCTCCGAAATGTTGACTGCCCTTATCATACCATATCGCCCGAAAAAAGTATATCTCCCGCCCCGACATTTTGAACGCTGTTCACAGCCGCCCGGCCGGAGAAAATGCGCAGCCGGTGTTTTTTTGCGCGGCTTTTCATGCTATACTGTCCTTATTCTCAAAGGTGGTGCAGACAGATGGAAAACAAAAGACACATTATCGCGGCGCTCGATCAGGGCACGACCAGCTCGCGCGCCATTTTATTTGACGAAAATCTGACCCCCATCGGCACGGCGCAGAAGGAGCTGACCCAGCATTACCCCGCGCCCGGGTGGGTGGAGCATGACCCGATGGAAATTTACGCCGGCCAGTACGGCGCTCTGGCCGAGGTGCTGGCGCAAAACGGGCTGACCGGCGCCGATCTGACGGCGCTGGGCATTGCCAACCAGCGCGAAACGACCATTGTGTGGGAAAAGGCGACGGGCAGGCCCATTTGCGGCGCCGTCGTGTGGCAGTGCCGGCGCACCGCGCCCATCTGCGACGCCATTCTGCGCGACCGGGCGCTGACCGAGCGCATCCGCCGGGCGACCGGCCTGCTGCCCGACGCCTACTTTTCCGCCACCAAGCTGCGGTGGATTCTCGACAACGTGCCCGGCGCGCAGGCGCGTGCCGAGCGCGGCGAGCTGCTGTTCGGCACGGTGGACAGCTGGCTCATCTACAAGCTGACGGGCGGGCGGGTGCACGCGACCGACCGCACCAACGCCAGCCGCACCATGCTCTATAACATCGAAAAGCTGTGCTGGGACGGGGACATCTGCCGCACGCTCAACATTCCGATGCACATGCTGCCCGAGGTGCGCCCCTCGGGCGCGCATTTCGGCTGGGCCGACGTCGGCGGCGCCCGGGTGCCCATCACCGGCGTGGCCGGCGACCAGCAGGCCGCACTGTTCGGACAGGGCTGCTTTGCCGAGGGCGACGCCAAAAACACCTACGGCACCGGCTGCTTTCTGCTGATGAACACCGGCGCGCGCCTGTGCCTGTCGCAGAGCGGGCTTCTGACGACGCTGGCCGCCACCCGGGACGCGGTGCAGTATGCGCTCGAGGGCAGCGTTTTTGTCGGCGGCGCGGTGGTGCAGTGGCTGCGCGACGAGATGGAACTGATTTCCGACGCGGCCGACAGCGAATACTTCGCCCAAAAGGTGCCCTCAAGCGCCGGGGTTTACATCGTCCCCGCCTTCACCGGTCTGGGCGCGCCCTACTGGGACATGCGGGCACGGGGGGCCGTTTTCGGCCTGACGCGGGGCGCGGGGCGCTGCCACCTCATCCGGGCCGGGCTGGAGTCCATCGCCTACCAGACCGGCGATGTGCTGCACGCCATGGAAAAGGACACCGGCGCGCGCCTGAGCTGCCTGCGCGTCGACGGCGGCGCCTCGGCCAACGGGTTTTTGATGCAGTTTCAGGCCGACATTCTAAACCGCGAAATCCTGCGCCCGCAGTGCAAGGAGACGACGGCCCTCGGCGCGGCGGCGCTGGCCGGGCTGGAAGCCGGCGTGTGGCAGAGCACGGACGAAATCGCGCGCAAGTCGTCCGTCGAGCGCCGCTTCCGGCCCGATATGGACCAAAGCCTGCGGCAAAAGCTGCTGGCCGGCTGGCAGAAGGCCGTTTCGCGCGTCGGCGGCTGGGCCGAGGAGTAGGCCGCGTATGTCCGGCGCTTATCCTTTCCATTGACAGCATTGATTGTACATCGCCGCGCGGAAGTGTTAAAATAAGGATAATCTTGTTTTCGGAGGGAATCGTATGTCAGAATTGCTCGAAATCGGCATGGTCGTGTGCTTCGGCGTCTCGTGGCCCATGTCCGTCATCAAGTCGTACCGCGCGCGCACCGCCAAGGGAAAAAGCCTCTTTTTCCTCATCATGATCTTTGTCGGGTACATCTGCGGCATCGCCGCCAAGCTGCTGGCCTCGTCCTTCAAGTGGTATGTGCTGTTTTTCTACGTCCTCAACCTTGTCATGGTGGGCACCGACCTGCTGCTGTATTTCCGCAACCGCCGGCTGGACCGTGAAAACGGCCTTTCCTGAGTCCGGCACAGGCATCCTGCCGAAAATCAAGAGGGACCGCCCGCAGGCGATCCCTCTTTTTTATTTGCCCGGAGCCGCCCCGGGCGTTTTTGCAGAGCGCGCGCCTGCCTTTTCCCGCCCCGCCGGAAACCGCGCCGCTTTAAAACCGGACGAGCCCGGTGGCGCACAAAAAGGTCAGCGCAATGAGCAGCGGCGTCACATACCGCAGCATGAAGCACCAGAGCCTGCCCGTCCTGAAGGCCACGCCCTCCTGCCCGATTTCCGCCAGCAGTGCCTTGGGCCCCGTCACCCAGCCCGCCATCACGCACAGCACCAGCGAGCCTATTGTCAGCATGACGTATTCCGCGACGTAATCGACCCAGTCGAGGATTTGCAGCATTTCGCCCGTCAGCGTCGGCAGGGTCACGCCGCTCAGCGGCCCGTAGCCGAGTGCCGACGGCACGCCCAGCACCAGCGCCGCCAGCGCGACCCACACGACGGCTTTTTTGCGCCCGAGCGGCGTTTCGTCGACCATGTGCGCCACGCTGTTTTCCAGCAGCGAAATGGCCGAGGTAAAGGCGGCGAAAAAGACCAGCGCGTAAAACAGCATTCCGAACAGCGAGCCCATGGCCATGCTGTCAAAGACGCTGAACAGCGTGACGTACAAAAGCGAAGGCCCCGCCGCCGGGTCCTGCCCGAAGGCAAAGACGGCCGGCATGATGGCGACGCTGGCCAAAACGGCCGCAAGGGTGTCAAAGAAGGGGACGCTCAGGGCGCTTTTGACCAGATTGACCTTTTTGTCGCTGTAACTTCCGTAGGTGATGAGCGCCCCCATGCCGAGCGACAGCGAAAAGAACATCTGCGTCAGCGCCGCCGCCAGCACCCTTCCGAAGCCGCCGTTTCGAAAGGCGGAAAGGTCCGGCTTGAACATGAAGCGAAGCCCTTCCGCGGCGTTGGGCAGCGTCACCGAGCGGGCGATGACGAGCAGCAGCAGCGCAAACAGCGCGGGCATCATAAACTTACAGGCTTTTTCCAGTCCCTGCGCCACGCCGCGGTAGAGCACCAGCGCACAGAGAAGCATAAAGACGGCGTGGAAAAACACGCTTTGCCAGCCCCCGATAAAGGCGCCGAAGTACTCGCTGCCGCTCATGCCGCCGAAGGCGTTGCCCCCGAGCAGCGCATAGCCGTAAGCGAGGAAATACTTGAGCGACCAGCCGCCCAGCACGCTGTAAAAGCTGAGGAGGATAAAGGCGGCTATGCTTGCAATCCAGCCGTTCCAGGCAAACCGCCTGTCAAAGTCGCGATAGGCGCCCACCGGGCTTTTGCCCGCGCGCCGCCCGAGGGCGAACTCGGCCAGCATGACCACGCAGCCGACGGTGAGCACGGCAATGACATAGACCAGCAGATAGGCGAATCCGCCGTATTTGCCCAGCTTGTACGGAAACCCCCACAGGTTCCCCAATCCGATGGCCGACCCCGCCGAAGTCAGCAAAAACCCCAGCCGGCTGGCCCAGCTTTCCCTCTTTGTTTCCATGTTTGTTTCTCCTTTTCTTTTTTCTGCGGCCGGCAATGCCTCCCAACGGCCACGGGCCGTTTTCCCCCCGGCCATGCAGCAAAAAATGCCCGCGGTGCACTGCACCGCGGGCATTCAACGAAAAAGGCTTTCCCTTTAACTTGCTGCACAGGCTGGCACGGCACAAATCGATGACACGGCAAAGAGGCCTACGGTAATCACCCGTACGCCAATAATCGCAATAATCATCGAGGCCGCGCAGAAAAGAGGCATAGTTTGCATCCTCCGCTGTGGAATTGTGTTTTATCATAGCACCCGCGCCGCCGGCTGTCAACCCTGTTTTTGTCCATTTTTTATGCCTGCATAACACTAAATAACAAATTCAACTACAAGCAGCAGCGGCAGTCCTGTCCAGCAAAGCAGGTGGTCATGACTTTATATCATGAATGATGAAAAAAACTCATTTCCTGGTTTTCGCTTTATCTCACAGGCGGATAGCACCCCCAACACACCGGCAGTTTTATTGCATACAATAATGAAAAAGTGTGGTGTTGTTCGCCTTTGAACCTCACCACACTTTTTCTCAAAGGTGAACTCGTTAATCAACAGTCATGCTAAATCGCCGCAGAATAGCAGCTGCCTGACCTCGCGTTGCATGGTTCTGAGGAAGTAAAGAACCATCATCACCGCTAATGATGCCGGCACCGCAAGCCCATTGGAGGGCAGGGTAGGCGTATTCGCTGATACTGAAAGAGTCATCGTAGGAGAGAATATTGGTATTCTCGCCAACGGAAACATCATAACCCTTGTACTGAGCATATCGGTACAGGATAGTGACCAGCTGCTCACGGGTAATGGCATCGTTTACGCCAAAGTTGCCGCCGTAGCCTTCGACGATTTTTTCGCTTGCCGCCCAACGGACGGCTTCAGTGTACCATGTGCCGTTGGCCACATCATCAAAGGACATGGAGTAGTTGACTACGGGCTCGCCTTCCAATCTGTGCAGGACGGTGACAACCATTCCTCTGGTAGTGGTTGCGTATGGACTGAACAAATTGTCGCTGGTCCCGTTCATAAGGCCTCCGAATCGAACACTTATCACATCATCAAAGAACCAATCATTTTCTTGAATGTCTATGAACGGATTTGCAAGGCTTTGCAAATAGCTGACATCAGCTACGTAGTATCCCTTTAACGCATCACGGAGTTCTTCGTTATCCTTCTCCATATATGAACCGTAAAAATACCGATTCAAATACTTCAAATCTGAAATACTAATCCCTTTCTCTTCAGCGAACTGCTTTGCTTTGGCACTTAGCGATTCTTCAAACCGGGCATCCGCTTCTCTGCGCTGCCATTCAGAATACTCTGCCACAGTCATAGTAGCCGGGTCGCATGCGCTTAATTCAGGGCTTTTATCCAGCAAGTCCGACATACCGGCAGATTCCAACGTCCGCGCACCACTAATAACAGCATACTCGCTATATGCAAGCTGCTCCGGATTTTCGATTCCGAGATGCTTCATTTCAGAAATGAGTTCACTCGAATACTCGCTCAGTGGAGTCGTAATAAAGATACGATCCATATCGATATGCAGTTCACTAATGCCCAGGGAAGTTGGCAGCGAAACTTCATTCAAAAGCTTCTGCGAGAACACATCATTTCCTGTGCCATAAATCGCAGCCAGAACCTCGGAAGCAAAAATCATCGAACCGTTAAACAGCGAAGGTTTTTCAGCATCATCTTTGCAAAGAAAATCATCATAAAAATCGACAGAAACATACCATTCCCCATTCAAAAATACCGGTTTGTTGTCCAAAACGGCAACGACACAGCCATTCCGAAAAACATATCTGGAATTCGCAGACAGACAAACCTCCAACCCGTCCTCAGCAAGGATGATGGTATCATTTTGTTCTGTCACAGTGATGTCTGACAAACCCTTAATTTCACTTATACGGAAGTATTTTGCCCCTTCAATATCAAGTCTTGTGATTGTTCCGCCATCCACAGCAAATGCAGAAGGCGCTATGGAGCACAGGAGCAAGCAAACAACCAGCAGGAAATACAAAACACGGTATCTCATTCGCTTTGTCGTTTTCATTAGATTCACCCTTTCTTTGATAATAAAGTTTTTTCAAAAAGAAAAGCGCATAAGCCTACACTGACAACAGTAAAGCTCATACGCCAACAAGAATGGTTTTGATTCGTCCTCTCCATAACCGGGGGCAGCACCAAAACCGTGTCCGCCGCAAACCATACTGCTCGCGTTTGAACCACTTCATGATGTTGCCTCCAATCATATCAAGTATCGGATAGCAGAAACTATCTCCATATTTATTACATCATATACTAAACAGCTTGTCAAGAAACACAAGAAAAGAATTATACCATTGGTTTTTACCCATTTTTACCGCATACGCCCGGCTTTTTGCCGGAAAATCGCCTTTTTTTCCCGAGAGGGAACATAAGAAACCCGGCGCATTTTTTGCTTTTTACGCAGGGAGGCCTTTTGGCATGTCATTCGCCCCTGCCCTCTCCCCTTTCGCAGGGGCTGCGCAAAGGGCTGCAATCCGACAGGATTGCAGCCCTTTTGTTTTTCTTTTCCGTTTCCGCGGCGCCGCCCGTTACAGCGCCATGCGCTCTATGGCCTCTTCCACCAGCTCGGCGGTGTGGGCCATGGAATACTCAAGCGTGATCCCCCCGCGCATCAGCTCGTAAACGGCCGAAAATCCGCACTGCTCGGCCCGCTCGGCGCCCTCGCCCCGGCTTCCGACGACGGCCACGCAGCGCACGCCGTTGGCGCGCGCCAGCTTGCAGACCTCGACGGGCAGCTTTCCCATGAGCGACTGCCCGTTCATCTGCCCCTCACCCGTAATGACCAGGTCAAAGCCCCCTTCTTTGAGCAGCCGCTCATACCCGGTCCCCTCGTTGACAAGGGAAAAGCCCGGGCGCAGCTCGGCCCCCAGAAGGGCCATGAGGGCGGCTCCCATGCCGCCTGCCGCGCCGGCTCCCGGCGTCAGCGCCACGTTTCTGCCCGACGCCTGCTCCAGCAGCAGGCCGAAGTGCTGCAAAATGCCGTCGAGCACCGGCACGTCCTCGGGCCGCGCCCCCTTTTGCGGGCCGAAAACGGCCGAGGCCCCCCGCGGGCCGCACAGCGGGCTGTCGACGTCGCAGGCGACGGTAAACCGGCACTCCCGAAGGCGCCTGTCGGCGCGCGCCGTCTCGATGCGCGCCAGCCGCGAAAGCCCCGCCGCCCCCGGGCCGATGGGCCGCCCCGCCGCGTCCAGCAGGCCGAAGCCGAGGGCTTGCAGCATTCCGGCGCCGCCCTCGTTTGTGGCGCTGCCGCCAATGCCCATGATAATACGGGTGCAGCCCTCGTCGAGCGCGGCGCCGATGAGCTGGCCCGTGCCGGCGCTGCTCGTGCGGAAGGGATCACGCTTTTCGCGGGGAATGAGCGGCAGGCCGGAAGCCGCCGCCATCTCAATGGCGGCCGTCCTGCCGTCACCCAGCACGCCGAAAAGGGCCTTTTGCCCTTCGAGCAGCGGACCCTGCACCTGTGCCGTGCAAAAGCGTCCGCCGCTGGCCAGCACCAGCGCCTCTACCGTGCCCTCGCCCCCGTCGGCCATCGGCAGCTTGACGATTTCGGCGTCCGGCACACGGCGCAAAAGCGCCTTTTCCATGACGTCGCACAGCGTGCGCGCCGAGGCGCTGCCCTTGAAGGAGTCGGGGGCTATCAGGATTTTCATGGCCATACGTCCTTTCCGTTTCGGTGTCCGTCACGTGCCCGGCTGATCCTCGCCCTGAAAGACGCGGACATTGTGCAGATAAGCCTGCGAGTTCGGCCGCAGCCGGCCGGCCAGCTCGTTGTACCGCGCCGCCTGCCGCCGGTCGCCCATGCGGTCGCAGCAGACGCACAGCTGCATGAGCGGAATATACCCGCGGCAGTCGGGGCAGACAAAGCCGCCCTCCGCGTCGTCCGCCGGGCGCGTCAGCGCCGTCCGGTACCAAAAAGCCGCCGTTTCCGGCCGGTTGTCCGCCAAAAACCAGTCGCCCAGCTGGCAGCACAGCTCGGCGCGCGGTGCTCCCAGCTCCAGCGCGCGCAAAAGGGCGGAAAGGGCCTCGCTTCTCCGGCCGAGCGCCCGGCAGCAGGCCGAAAGCTGCATACAGGCCTCCACGCGGTTGGGCGTCCAGCCCTCGCCGCTGTCGATCAGCTCTTCAAAAAGCGCGGCGGCGCGCGCCGTCTCACCCGCCCCGAGCAGCTCGCGGGCGTAATAAAACCGCTGGCGGGCGTCCAGCTTCCGGCCGCTTTGCAGCAGCTTTTCAAAAATGCGGAGATTGCGGCCCGGCTCGGCCGGTTTCTGCTTGCGATGCTCGACGACAGCTGTGCTGTAAAGGATTTTGCCTTGCGGCGCGATGACCTCGTGTACCGCCCCCGTCCAGCGCAGTCCGGCCGCCCGCCGCACCATGCGCTCGCGAAAGCAGGTCAGCGCCGGCCGGCCCTCCTCGTCAAAGGCGACGTGATACGGCATCATCACCACGTCGGTGTCGGACGGCATCTCGCGCTTGAGCCGCCGAAGCTCGCGCACGCTCGCCTCCGGCAGCACGTCGTCGGCGTCCAGCCACAGGCAAAACCGGCCGGTCGCCTGCGCAAAGGAAAAGTTGCGCGCCGCCGCAAAATCGTCGATCCAGTCGAAAAAATGAATCCTGTCTGTATAATGTTTCGCAATTTCTACCGTGCGATCGACAGATCCCGTGTCGACCAGCACAATTTCGTCGGCGATCGGGGCCGCCGAGCACAGGCAGCGCTCCAGCGTCTGCTCCTCGTCGCGGACGATCATGCACAGGCTGATGGTGTTCATGCAATCCCCCCACCATCAGTGTATGCCGCCGCCCGCCGAAGGCGCGCCGCCTTTTACAGCGCGGCGGCCACGGCGTCGCCCACCTGCGCGGTGGCGGCGCTGCCCCCCATGTCGGGGGTAAGCACCCGCTTGTCCTCAAGCACCCGCTCCATGGCGGCGAGCACCCGCGCGCCCCAGTCCGCGTGCCCGAAAAAGTCCAGAATCTGGCTGGCAGACCAGATGGCGGCCATCGGATTGGCAAGCCCCTTGCCCTTGATATCGGGCGCCGAGCCGTGAATCGGCTCAAACATCGAGGGGAAGCTGCGCTCGGGGTTGA
Source organism: uncultured Eubacteriales bacterium (assembly GCA_934675045.1). Taxonomy (GTDB): domain Bacteria; phylum Bacillota; class Clostridia; order Oscillospirales; family Butyricicoccaceae; genus Ventrousia. Next base: position 12,370 of record CAKUPI010000006.1, on the reverse strand, counting down.
GGTTGGCCCCGGCCGCAAGGCCGATGCCGCCCGCAATGGCGGCGCCCAGGTCGGTCAGAATGTCGCCGAACAGGTTGGAGGCGACGACGACCCCGAAGCGCTCGGGGTGGGTGATCATCAGCATGCTGGCCGCGTCGACCAGCAGCGTTTTGGTTTCGACGTCGGGGTACTGCCGCCCTATCTCCCGGAAAATTTCGTCCCAGTAGACCATGGAGTGGTTGAGGGCGTTGCCTTTGCTGATGCTGGTCAGGCTCTTTTTCTGCGCGCGGGCCAGCTCGTAGGCATAGCGGATGATGCGGCTGGTGCCTCGGCGCGAAAAGACGCCCGTCTGCGTGACAAACTCCCGCTCCTGCCCGGCGTACATCCGCCCGCCCAGCCCGGCGTACTCGCCTTCGCTGTTCTCGCGGACAAAGATCATGTCGATGTCCTCGCGCGCGGCCTTTTTCAGGGGCGTTTCGGCGCCGCGCAGCAGCTTGATGGGGCGCAGGTTGACATACTGGTCAAAGCCGCGGCGGATGGCCAGCAAAAGGCCGTGCAGCGAAAGGTCGTCCGGCACGCCGGGGTCGCCCACGGCGCCGAGAAAAATGGCGTCAAACGGCCGCAGCTGCGCAAGGCCGTCCTCCGGCATCATCCGGCCCGTCCGGCGGTAATAATCGCAGCCCCAGGGCAGCTCGGTGAAGGAAAAGGAAAATCCCCCGTCAAGCTGCGCTGCGCGCCGCAGCACCTTCACGCCCTCGCGGGTTACTTCGGGACCGATACCGTCGCCGCCGATGACGGCGATTTTATACTGCTTCATGCCCTTCATCTCCATACACTGATTTTGTACGGCTTTATCTTATCACAGTCCCCGGGCAAAAAACAATCGTGCGGCCTGCCCGACCGCACGATTTTGTTGCGCTATCTTGCAATTTTCCGGGGATGCCGGCTCACTGCCAGCGCCCGTCCTGCATCAAAACGGCCCGCCCCTCGCGCAGCGAACGCTGCACGTCGAGGATGCGCTGATTTTTCGAGCCGCGGAAGCGCAGCGACAGGCTGCGTTCGGCCAGAACAAACGGGCCGTCGACCAGCACATGGCACAGCCGCAGCAAAGCCGCCTTGTCGCCGCCCTGCTCCAGAAGCTGCTCATAGGTCCAGCCGCTGTAAGCGGCCAGCTCCAGCCCGCGCGCGCGCACCCCCTCGGCCAGCGGCAAAAGGGCCGCGGCCTGACAAAACGGCTCCCCGCCCGACAGCGTGACGCCGGAGAGCAGCGGGTTTTTGTCGATTTTTTGCAGCAGCTCCCCGGCGCTGCACGGCTCGCCGCCGGCAAACGGATGGGTCTCCGGGTTGTGGCAGCCCTCGCAGTGGTGCGGGCAGCCCTGCACGAACACCGTCATGCGGATGCCGGGGCCGTCGGTGATGGAGTCGCCGATGACGCCGGCCACCAAAATCGGCTCAGACATTGTGCTTGACACGGTCGCGTTCCTCCGCGCGCTTGGCGTCGTTGAAGCGATCCAGCGTACCCACCAGATAGCCGGTGATGCGGCGGATGCGCTCGATTTTGGGGCCTTCCTCGTTTTCGCGGCGGCCGCAGCAGGGGCACTCGTCCCCGATGATGCCGGTGTAGCCGCACACCGGGTCGCGGTCGACCGGGTGGTTGATGGAGCCGTAGCCGACGCCGGCGTCGTGCATGCAGCGGACGACCTGCTCAAAGGCCTCAAGGTTCTGGGTCGGGTCGCCGTCCAGCTCGACGTAGGTGATGTGCCCGGCGTTGGTCAGGGCGTGATAGGGCGCCTCGATTTGAATTTTTTCAAAGGCGGAAATGGGGTAATAAACGGGAACATGGAAACTGTTTGTATAATATTCCCGATCGGTAACTCCCGGGATAATGCCGAACTTCTTTTTGTCCATGCGGACAAACCGGCCGGACAGGCCCTCGGCCGGGGTGGCCAGCAGCGTGAAGTTGAGCTTTTCCCTCTGGCTGAGGCGGTCCAGATAATCGCGCATGAAACCGACGATGTCCAGCCCAAGGTTGCGCGACTCCTGCGATTCGCCGTGGTGCTTGCCCGTCAGGGCGACCAGCGTTTCGGCCAGGCCGATAAAGCCGATGGAAAAGGTGCCGTGCTTCAGGATTTCGCCGACCGTGTCGTCCGGCCCCAGCTTTTCTGAATCGATCCACACGCCCTGCCCCATGAGGAAGGGGAAGTTGCGCACCTTTTTGCGCGCGATGATGTGGTAGCGGTCGAGCAGCTGCTTGGAAACCAGCTCCATTTTGCGCTCCAGCTCTTCAAAGAACCATTCGATGTTGCCGCGGCTTTTGATGGCGATGCGCGGCAGGTTTATCGAGGTAAAGGACAGGTTTCCGCGGCCGAAGCTGATTTCGCGCGTCGGGTCGTAGACGTTGCCCATGACGCGGGTGCGGCAGCCCATGTACGAGATTTCCGTCTCGGGGTGGCCGGGCTTGTAGTATTGCAGGTTGAAGGGGGCGTCGATAAAGGAAAAGTTGGGGAACAGCCGCTTGGCGCTGACGCGGCAGGCCAGCTTGAAAAGGTCGTAGTTGGGGTCGCCGGGGTTGTAGCTGACGCCCTCCTTGATGCGGAAAATCTGAATGGGGAAAATGGGGGTTTCGCCGTGCCCCAGCCCGGCCTCGGTCGCGAGCAGCACGTTTTTGATGACCATCCGGCCCTCGGGCGTCGTGTCAAGGCCGTAGTTGATGGACGAGAAGGGGGTCTGCGACCCGGCGCGCGAATGCATGGTGTTGAGGTTGTGGACCAGCGCCTCCATGGCCTGGAAGGTGGTCTTGTCGGTTTCGGTCAGGGCGTTGTTGTAGGCAAAGCGGCGCGCCTTTTCCAAAACCTCCTCCCGAAGGCCGAAGCGCTCGGCGATCTCCTGCTCGCAGGCGCGGAAGGCGTCGCTCATCTCGATGGCCGGGAAGGGCTTGCCCTCCTTCCACAGCTGCTTGAAGGCGCGGCGCAGGTCGGCCTGACGCTCCGACAGGTCCGCTTGCAGCAGCACGGCCGCCTTGGAAAAGTTGGCCGCGTACAGGCGGCGGAAGGTCTTCATGACCCCCTTGGCCAGCGCGTGGTCAAAGTTGGGAATGCTCTGCCCACCGTGCTGGTCGTTCTGGTTGGCCTGAATGGCAATGCAGGCCAGCGCGCCGTACGAAATGATGTCGTTTGGCTCCCGCAAAAAGCCGTGGCCGTTGGAAAAGCCGCCGTTGAACAGCTTTTCCAGGTCGATCTGGCAGCAGGTCGTCGTCAGGGTATAAAAATCGAAGTCGTGGATGTGAATGTCACCCTCGCGGTGCGCGCGCGACTGCTCGGGCGACAGAATGTACTTTTCATAAAAGTCCTTGGCGCCCTCGGAGCCGTACTTGAGCATGGTGCCCATGGCGGTGTCGCCGTCGACGTTGGCGTTGTCGCGCTTTAAATCGCTGTCCTCGGCGTCGGCAAAGGTGATCTCGTTGTACACCCGCATCAGGTTGGTGTTCATTTCGCGCGCACGGCTGCGCTGCGAGCGGTAAATGATGTACTTTTTGGAAACCATGGCGTAGCCGTTTTCCATCAAAACGACCTCGACGGTGTCCTGAATGTCCTCAACGCCGGGGGCCTTGTCCGCAAAGGTCTCCGCCAGCCGCGCCTCGACAATGCCGGCCAGACGGCGGCTTTCCTCCAGCGCCGACCGGCGCCCCGAAGCCTCCATCGCCTTGTTGATGGCAATGGCGATTTTTTCGATATCGTAGGGGACCTCGCGTCCATCTCTTTTCCTTATGGTCTGAAACATGGCTTTAACCTCCGTAAGACTGAATAAAAGGGGCTTGCGCCCCCGTAAACCCCCAACACAATGTCGCTGATTTTGTGTGTGCTATTATTATATCCACTATATCTTGTTTCGTCAATGACGCATTTTCAAAAGAGCGCCTAAACTTCTCCCCGCTTTTTTGTGAACATTGCCCTGCTTTTCCTGTATTCTCCATGCCGCAAAAACCACAATATGTTGTGGTTTTCAGCGCATCAGCGCGGCGCAGGCGATTGCTTTTTTCTTTCGCCGATGGTACACTGTAAGCACTCTGCCGCAGGGATTGGAAGAAGGGAGCACACCGCATGATTCACCCGAAAAGCGCCGGCCGGACTTTCTACGGCTGGTATGTGGCCGCCGCCTGTTTTCTCGTCATGGCCATGTCGGTCGGCGTTGTCAACAACAGCTCCGGCGTCTTTATCAAGCCGGTGTGCGAAAGCCTCGGCTTCAGCCGCGGCGCCATGGCCGTCAACAACACCATCATCGCCGCCTCCTGCATGGCCGTTTCCCTTTTTGCCGGCCCCATTTACCGCCGCTTTGACGTGCGGCGCGTCATGGTGCTGAGCGGGGCCTTCATGGCCGCGGGGTATTTCGGCTATTCCTTCTGCCGCACGCCGCCCGCCTTTTACGCCGCGTCCGCCGTCGTGGGCCTGTCCGAGGCCCTTTTGTCCTGCGTGGCCGTGTCCATGGTGATAGGCAACTGGTTCTGCGCCCGGCGCGGCACGGCCATGGGCATTGCCTCGATGGGCAGCGGCATCGGCGGCATGCTGTGCAACTCGCTGGCCGGACAGGCCATTCTGCGCTTCGGCTGGCAGCACACCTATCGCCTGCTGGCCCTTCTTATGTTTGTCTGTGTCGTTCCGGCCTGCTTTTTCGTGCTGCGCACCCGGCCGGAGGACGTCGGGCTGCGCCCGTACGGGGAATCGCCGCAGCCTTCCGGCCGGCCGCCGCAGGAGGCGGAGGGCCGGCTGCTGGCCGAGGTCCGGCACACCGCCCGCTTCTGGCTTTTGTGCATCGCCTCGGGCATTTTGTCCATGAGCGTCAGCTCGGTCATTCAGCACATCGCCCCGCACATCAGCGACGTCGGGTTTTCCGATTCCTTTGCCGCGACGGCGGCCGCGCTCTGCATGGGGTCGCTCGCCGCCGGCAAGTTCCTGCTCGGCTGGCTGTACGACAGGCTGGGCGTCCGCGGCGCGACGCTGCTCTCCAACCTCTGCATTGCCCTGACGCTGGCGGGCGCGCTGGCCGTTCCCTTCAAGCCGGCGCTGGCCCTGATCGTTGCCGGGGCCGGGCTGGGCGGCGGCTTCGGCATGGTCGCAACCCCCCTGATCGCCCAGATGGTCTACGGCCGCCGCGACTACGGCGCCATTCTGGGCCGCTTTTCGGCCTTTGCCTGCGCCGGGTCCATGGCGGCGCCGCTGTTCATCAACCGGGCCTACGACCGCTTCGGCAGCTACAAGCCGGCCTTTGCCGTCATGCTGGCCGCCGTCTGCCTGTCGGCGCTGGTGTATCTGTTTCTCTTTCCGCGCTCGGCCCGCATTACCCGGCGGCCGTAAGCTTCACAGTCCATACAAAAACGCGGAGGGAGCCGGCGGCTCTCTCCGCGTTCTTTCTGTCAGGATAATTTGATCTCGCCGGTGCGGTAAATGAACTTCACCCGGCCGTCCATGCCGCTTTCGATGCCCGCGAAATTGCGGTAATCCTTCGACACGTCGATGGTCGCCCTGAGCCGCGCCGCAGCGCCCGCCAGATCGCCCTCGAGCAAGTCGATCAGCTTCTGGACGCCCTGCTCGCTAAACTGCTTCAGCCCGTCCGAAAGCTCCATCGAGCCGTCGCGCAGCTGCGTCACGCCGTCGACCAGCGCCGGCATTCCGTCCTTGAGCGTCAGCGCGCCGTCATACAGGGCGGCGGCTCCGGCCTTGAGCTGTGCGGCGCCGTCCTTCAGCGCGGCCGCGCCGCCGCTCAGGCTGTCTGCGCCCCCGGCCGCCGTGTCAACGCCGCCGGTGTAGGCGCACAGCCCCCGATAGAAGGAGTTGTAGCTGTCCAGCGACGCTTTTAGCGAAATGATGGTCTGCGCGCCCGCAGAGGCCTCGGCCAGCTTGGCCTGCACCGCCTCTGACGCCATGTTTTCCGAAACGGCCTTCTGCACCTGAAGCTCGACGTTTTGCGCGATGGTCTCCCGCACCGGCTCCGACTGCATCTGCTCGTCGATATTCGCGGAAAGAACGGCCTTGATTTCTCCGCTTTCCATCCGCGCCTTTGTCTGGGCCTTGATCGCCGTGCCGACGTCCTCCGAGGCCATTTGCTCCGCGACGGCCGCCTCGATGGCCGCCTGCTGCTCCCCGGAAACCCTGCCCGCGGACACGGCGGCGTCATAATCGGCCTTGCTCATGCCGGCGGCCCTGCCGATGACCTGCGCCTCCGCCTGCTCCCGGATCGCCTTCGTCACGCCGTCCGTCACCTGCGCCTGCACCGCCGCCGTCACCTGCGCCGCCACCTGCTCTTTGACCGCAGCGATGACCTTTTCCGTGATTTCCGGACGCTTTTCCTCCACGGCCGCGGCAACCTGCTGCATGGCCTGCTGGTAAACGGCGGTTTGGTCCAGCGAGGCGATGATCCCGCCGAGAACGTCCGCGTAATTGCCGATGGTCAGATCGGGAACCTCCACACCGGCGCCGCGCAGCTGCTCCGTCGCGGTGGAGAGCAGGGTGCTAAACACCTGCGCCGCGCCGCTGTTCAGCTCGGCGCTGTTGGCGGACAGCGTGTTCAGGCCGGCGGACAGCTCCGAAAGCCCCGCTTTCAGCCGGGCGGCGCCTTCGTCGAGCGAGCCTGCCCCCTCCTGAAGGGCTTTGGCGCCCTCCGCCAGCTGGCTCACGCCGCTGACCAGCGCGTCGGACTTCTCCAGCAGGGTGCACAGGCCGTCATACAGCGCCGAGGACCCGTCTGTCAGCCGGGTCATGGCGTCGCTCAGCTCGCCGAGCGCGCCGGTCCCGCCGCCGACGGAATCCAGCCTGCCTGCGTCCAGATCGCTGAACAGCTCGTTGGTGGCCACGGTGACCGTCATGCCGAAGGCAAAGTTCTCGGCGTCGGCCGTGATCTCCACATAGTCGGGGATTTCGATTTTGTCCCGGCTCAGGCCCAGATTTTCCTGAAGCCCCGGGAAGGCCAGGCCTGCGACGATGGTGCGGTCGCCGTCGTTCAGAAGCTTGCCGTTGCTGACCTCCACGTTGCGGAAGGTGTCGTTGTCCAGCAGCATGCCGGTGAGCATGGCGAAGGGGACGTAGATTTTTTCCTGCCTGCCGTCTATGCGCACCATTTCGTACTGGCGGTTTTCATAATCGAACCGGATGGTCACCCTGCCGCTTTTGCCGGCGATCTCGTCTGCGGAAACGGACTTCCCGTCCAGCTTGTAGCTGACCGTCAGCCCTACGGGCAGCTCTTTTTCGATGTCCCCGCGGTAGTAAATGTCATTGCCCTGCGCGTCCCAGACCTTCATGCCGTCACCGCTTATGGTGTAGCTCTGCTCGCCTTTGACGTTCTCGGGGCTTGCCAGGTCGGACCTGTCGGAAATTGTTTCCTTTCCGAGGGCGTTTTTAATCCAGTCGCTGACGATGATTTTCTCCACCGAGCCGTCGGCCCCGGCCAGCACATAGACCGTTTCGTTCTTGGAAGCCTCCTGCGGCCCGGCGCCCTGCACCGCCGCCGTCTGCACGACGCTCGCTTCCTCCTGCCTGCCCGCGGTCTGCGCGGCGGCCGCGTACACGCCGCCCGCGCCGATGGCCGCGCACAGGCCGAGCGCCACAATTTTCCCTGCGAGTTTATTCATGGTCAAATCCCTCCGTTGGTTTTTTTGATGTTTCTCATGTCCCATGTGGTTTTGCAGATGACCCGATCCAGCAGCATAAACATGGCCGGCAGCACAAAGGTGACAAGCAGCATGCTGATCACCGCGCCGCGCGCCATGAGCATACACATGGAGCTGACGATTTCGATGTCGGAATAGACGGCGACGCCGAAGGTGGCGGCAAACATTCCCATGCCCGATACAAGGATGGAGGGAACGGAGGTGTAAAGCGCCGTCCAGACGGCGTCTCTTTTTTCCTTGCCGCCGATGCGCTCCGCCTTGTAGCGGGTCGTCATCAAAATGGCGTAGTCAACCGTGGCACCCAGCTGAATGGTGCTGATGCAAATCGGCGTGATAAAGGCCATGCTCTGTCCGAGATAATGCGGCAGCCCGAGGTTGATGGAAATGCCAAGCTCGATGACGGCTATCAGAATGAGGGGCAGCGACAGGCTCTTTTCCACCAGCATAATGATGAGGAAAATGGCCGCGACGGAAACGGCGGTGACAACGGCGAAGTCATGGTCCGTCGTTTCGATCATATCCTTCATGCAGGGGGCCTCGCCGATGATCATGCCGCTGCTGTCATAGGTTTTCAAAATCCCCGTCAGCTCGTCGATCTGGCTGTTGACGCTGTCGCTGGCCGGCACATACTCCGAGTTGATCAGCAGCAGCTCCCAGCGGTCGCTTTCCAGAATCTCTCTGACGCTGTCCGGCAGGACCTCCTGCGGCACGCGGGAGCCTATGACCGATTCCAGACCGAGGACGTATTTCACGCCGTCGACCTGCTCCATGGCGTCGATCATGCTCTTGACGGCCTTCGGCTCAAGGCCGGCGTCGACCAGCACCATGTGCGTCGAGGCGATGTTGAAGTCGTCCCACAGCTTGGCGTTGGCAATGACATAGTTCATATCCTCTGGCAGGCACTGACCCATATCGTAATAGACCTCGCTGTTGGCCTTGTTGTAGCCGTAACAGGCCGGAGCGATCAGCAGGGCAAATACAAGCAGGAACACGGGGAAGGCCTTGACGATTTTCGCGGCAAAGCCCCGCATATTGGGAATGAGGGAGCAGTGCTTGGTTTTCTGAAGCGGCTTGTCGAGCACCAGAATGAGCGCCGGGAGCACGGTCACGCAGCCGATAACGCCCAGCAGCACGCCCTTGGCCATCACAATGCCCAAATCGCGGCCCATGGTAAAGCTCATAAAGCAGAGCGCGATGAAGCCGGAAACGGTGGTGATGGAGCTGCCGATGACGCTGGTCATGGTCTCCTGAATGGCAAGGGCCATGCCCTCGTTCTTTTCCATGCCCTTTTCCCGCTGCTCGTTGTAGCTGTGCCACAGGAAGATGGAATAGTCCATGGTGACAGCCAGCTGCAAAACCGCGGACAGCGCCTTGGTGATGTAAGAGATTTCGCCGAGGAAAATGTTGGTCCCCATGTTGATCAGGATCATGGCGCCGATGGAGGCCAGAAACACAAACGGAATCATCCAGCCGTCCAGAAGCAGCAGCATGGCGGCGCAGGCAAGAACGACGGCCAGCCCCACGTAAATGGGCTCCTCCTGCTCGCACAGATCCTTCAAATCCACCACAAGGGCCGTCATGCCGGAGACAAAGCACTGCTCGCCGCAAAGGCCGCGGATTTCCTTGACGGCGTCCATGGTGACGTCCTCCGAGGTGCCGGAGTCGAAGAACACGGCCATCATGGTGGAATGATCGCTGTTGAAGGCCTGATAGAGCCTGTTCGGGAGCAGCTCCATGGGCACCGACAGGTCGGCGAGGGAATCGTACCACAGCACGGTGTCGACGTGCTCGACCGCTTCCACCCTGGCTTTCAGCCTGGCCACGTCCTTGTTGGGCATATCCTCAAAAATCAGAAAGGTAAAGGCGCCCTTGTTGAAGTCCTCCAGCAATTCGTTTTGCCCGATGACCGTCTCCATATCCTCCGGCAGGTAGGTCAGCATGTCGTAGTTGACCCGCGTGTTGGCCATGCCTATCACAGACGGAATCATCAGGGCCAGTGTCAAAATCAAAATCGGTATGCGGTATTTTACTACCGCTTTTGAAAATCGCATTTAATCTTCCTCCCATATCTTGTAATCCTCGGCCGTTATGACGTCGGGCTGCTGGTGCTTGACAATTTTCACCATGCTGACGGCCACGCTCAGGCTCAAAAGCCCCTCGACGAACAGCGAGACCCCCAGCAGAAGGCTGGTCGCCCGCAGGGTGACCACCGGGCAGATTGTGAGCAGCACCCCGGTCACGCCGCCGGCGGCGGCAAGCACCAGCGTCAGCCACCAGTTCCGAATACCAAAGCTCTTTGCGTCAAACGCCGTCTTGATGCGGAACAGGCAGTCGGCTATCATGCAGATGCCATAGGCGGCGCAGATGAACCGGAGGGCGTCCGTGTGCTTGAGCAGCACAACCAGCCCGAGAATGCTCAGCAAAATGCCGAATTGCAGGTCGTACTGAAAGGCCAGGCGAAACAGGTCCTTGGAAAAGTATCCGATCAGCTTAATGACGCCGAACACCAGCATGGCAATGCCGAAAGATGCGGACAGCACAGGGGCCGGCGGCATCGGCAGCAGGGCAAGCGCCAGCCCCGCGATGCAAAAGACGGCGGATATCAGGATATATCCGTATTTGGCCACCCGCATAGGCAGAACAGAACGCGACTTCATGCGTTTACACCTCCCGTTGTAAAAAAGCCCGGGCCCCGGCGGCGCCCCGGATTCTCCGTTTGTGCGCCGGATTTTCAAACATCCGGCCTTAAGAGGGGGCTTTCCGCCCCGGCCGCTTCGGCAAAGACCGCCGCAAACCGCCGGAGGGCCGCCCGCCGCGCCGTGCGGCAGGCGTTTGGCCCCGCCCCGTTTCCATAGAAAGGATACCGCATGCCGCGCCGGTTTGACACGGTCAATCTGTGCCGCCGTGCCTGAAATTCAGACACCCGCCTGAAAATAACCAAAAAATAGGCACGGGACCACCCCGTGCCTAAAAAAACCCTATATCGGTTATACCTGATTTTGCAGAAGCTGCGCGATTTCCATCGCCATGTCCTTTTTGAGAAGAAAGATTCTGCGGATGGAGCGGATGTAATCCTCTGCCATTCCGCTGTTGAGCCAGTCTATCGTCAGCCCGAAGCAGACGCATTTGTAATAGTCGACGATGGTTTTGGCGTCCTCTTTGGAAATGGGCTGCTGCGCCAGCGCCGTGCCGACATAGCTGCGGACAAAATACTCGCAAACCATCATCAGGTTTTTCTCAAAGACCTCGCGGCTCAGGGAGCGGTAAATGTGCATGATGGCCTTTTTGCGGTGGGAGGTAAAGGCGATGACCGCGTCAAATCCTTCCACAATCGTCGTCACGGAGGGATAGGCGCGGATGATGGCTTCCGCCTCTTCCTTGACGATCTCCTCAATCAGCGCCGGGAGGTCCTGATAGTGGTAGTAAAAGGAGTTGCGGTTGATGCCGCACTGCTCCACAATGTCCTTGATGGTGATTTCGCTCAGCGGATGCTCCTCCAGAAGCCGGATGAACGTCTCCTTGATGGCTTTTTGTGTAAAGTTCGCCATGGCGATTGCAGCCTCCCTCTTGCCGGCGCGGATTCAAATCATTCTATCAGATGCATTATAGCATAAAATTATGAACATTTCTGCCTTTTTCCCCGGCCAAAAGAAAAAAGGGTACCCGATTTTCACCGGATACCCGTTGTGTCTCCGCCGGTCCTTCCCGGCCCTTTTTTACAGCAGTGTGAACAGCCGGTACAGCCAGTTGGCCGAAATGCCGGCGCAGATGCCGCCGATGGTGTGCGCAAGAATGGCGCGTCCGGCCAGCTTGCCGCATTTCAGGTTGTTCATCATGGCGACGTGGGTGCTCAGATAGCCGCTCCAGCACATGCACATGGCGGTAAAGACGGCGACGTCGCAGCCCGATGCGTGACCGCCGGCCAGCAGCTTGGGAACAAGGCCGATGGCAGCGCCGGCCGAGCCGAGCGCCGTGATGGGCACTGCGATGCCCTCGGTGCTGGTAAACCCGAAGAGCGGGGTGATGATGAAGGAAAGCTTTTGCCCCAGCCACGGGAAGAAGGCCACGCCTTCGTACGCGGCGCCGGTGTACACACCGGCCTCAGAAGGCCCGTTGGTCAGCATGAGCACCATTGTGCAGATGATCAGCACGCCGGGGATGATGTCCAGGCCGAGCGTGACGCCGGTCTTGCCGCCGTCCATCAAGGCGTCCACAATGCGCATGCCCAGGCTGCCCTCGCGGACAATGCGGTGCTCGGTGGCCAGCTCGGGGCCGTCCTCGATTTTGTCGCACGGCTCGTCCTTGCCGTACAGCTTGACGGTGTGCCGCAGCATCAGCCGCGTGCTGACAATGCTGCCCACAAAGGCGCCCAGATTGCCGATCAGCGCGGCGCGGACCAGGCTTTCGCCCGACGGCGGCGTCAGGCCAATCATAAAGGTGGTGACAATGGCGCCCATGCCGAACGCCGTGCCGATGTTGGTCAGCGCGGGGAGCTGGTACTTTTTAAAGTACCGGCGGAAGCTCTTGTCGTTGGCCAGCGCCAAAATGGCGGGGTTGTCGGACAGGTAAGTGGTGATGACGCCGAGCGAAGCCGCGCCCGGCAGTCCGAAAAGCGGCTTCATCAGAGGCGAGAGGATTTTGTTGACCATGGCGATAACGCCGAACTCGGAAAAAAGCGCCGACAAAGCGCCCGCCAGCACGGCGACGCCCATAATGTAAAATACCGTGTCC